>NZ_JAKMUT010000010.1:0-64193 GCF_027570065.1 Corynebacterium evansiae
AGCACAGCCCATGTCTTGCTCGAAACACTCCACCAGCTGCTCACGCTGATGCTCACTCAGCGAACTTCGTGCTCTCAATGAAAACTACTCCCCACTAGTCGGTAACTGATTTCTCAGTCCAACTAATGGGGAGCAGTTCAGAACAGGTGGGGCGTTCATGCCGCTCAGAACAGCATTTGACCGTTAGAACCGTCAGAACCGTCAGGCATTAGCCCTCGTCTTCGACGGCACCCAGGGAGGTGATAACCAGCCCCGGAGCATCAGCCACGCTAGCGCTACCACCGGCGCCCTCACCGCCAGCACTGTCAACGCCAGCACTGTCAGCGCCAGCACCAGCACTGCCACTGCGGTCAATGTCCACGCGCACCGTGTCACCATCGCGCACCTCGCCGGCCAGCAGCTTCTTGGCCAGCTGGTCGCCGATTGCCTTCTGAATCAGGCGGCGTAGCGGTCGGGCGCCGTAGGCAGGATCGTAGCCATGCTCGGCCAGCCACGACTGGGCGTCATCAGTAACATCCAGGATCAAACGACGGGCCGCAAGGCGCTCAGCAAGAGCTCCCACCTGGATAGACACGATGGACTTCAACTGCTCAGCAGACAGCGGGTCGAAGATCAGCACGTCGTCCAGTCGGTTAATGAACTCCGGCTTGAAGGCGCGTTTCACCGCCTCCATGACCTCCTCGTCCGTGCCGCCGGCACCGAGGTTAGAGGTCAGGATCAGGATCGTGTTGCGGAAGTCCACGGTCCGGCCCTGGCCATCGGTCAGGCGCCCCTCGTCCAGCACCTGCAGCAGCACGTCGAACACGTCCGGGTGAGCCTTCTCCACCTCGTCGAACAGCACCACCGTGTAGGGGCGGCGCCGCACGGCCTCGGTCAGCTGGCCACCGGCGTCGTAACCGACGTATCCCGGAGGGGCACCGACCAGGCGGGCGACGGAGTGCTTCTCGCCGTACTCCGACATGTCGATGCGCACCATGGCGGTCTCGTCGTCGAAGAGGAAGTCGGCCAGAGCCTTCGCCAGCTCCGTCTTACCCACGCCCGTCGGGCCTAGGAACAGGAAGGAACCAGTCGGGCGGTTAGGATCCGCAACGCCGGCGCGCGCACGGCGCACCGCGTCGGATACCGCATCGACTGCACGGTGCTGGCCAACCACGCGGCTACCCAGCACGAGCTCCATGTTCAGCAGCTTCTCGGTCTCGCCCTGCAGCATCTTGCCCGCGGGCACGCCGGTCCAGGCGGAAACCACGTCGGCGATAGTGTCCGGCGTGACCTCCTCCGTCAGCATCATGCCTTCTTGCTGCTCAGCTACGGTCTCTTCGGCCTCGGCCAGCTTCTTCTCCACGTCCGGGATATGTCCGTAGCGCAACTCGGCGACCTTGGCGAAGTCGCCCTCGCGCTCGGCGATCTCAGACTCGCGGCGCAGGTTATCCAGCTCTTCCTTCAGCTCGCGCAGGCTGTCGATGCTGCCCTTCTCGTTCTCCCAGCGGGCGGTCAGGCCGGCCAGCTTCTCCTTCTCGTCGGCCAGCTCGCTGCGCAGGCGCTCGAGGCGGTCCTTCGAGGCAGCGTCGGTCTCCTTCTCCAGCGCCATCTCCTCAATCTCGAGGCGGCGGACAACACGCTCCACGTTGTCGATCTCCTCAGGTCGCGAGTCGATCTCCATACGCAGCCTAGAAGCGGCCTCGTCCACCAAGTCGATGGCCTTATCCGGCAGGAAGCGGCTGGTGATGTAGCGGTCCGACAGGGTCGCAGCCGCCACCAGCGCGGAGTCCTGGATACGCACGCCGTGGTGCACCTCGTAGCGTTCCTTCAGGCCACGGAGAATACCAATAGTGTCCTCCGTCGTCGGCTCGCCGACATAAACCTGCTGGAAGCGGCGCTCCAGCGCGGCATCCTTTTCGATGTACTTGCGGTACTCGTCCAGAGTGGTCGCGCCGACCAGTCGCAGTTCACCGCGGGCCAGTAGCGGCTTGATCATGTTGCCGGCGTCCATGGCGGAGTCCCCGCCCGCACCGGCACCGACGATGGTGTGCAGCTCGTCGATGAAGGTAACAACTTCGCCCTCGGCCTCCTTAATCTCGTCCAGCACAGCCTTCAGCCGTTCCTCGAATTCGCCGCGGTATTTCGCGCCGGCGACCATGGAGCCCAGGTCCAGGCTGATTAGCTTCTTGCCGCGCAGGGACTCGGGCACATCGCCAGCGACGATGCGGCGGGCCAGGCCTTCGACGATTGCGGTTTTTCCGACGCCAGGCTCGCCAATGAGCACAGGGTTGTTCTTCGTGCGACGGGAGAGCACCTGGACGACTCGCCGGATCTCCTGATCACGTCCGATCACTGGGTCAATCTTGCCTTCGCGGGCGCGTGCAGTCAGGTCAGTGGAGTACTTCTCCAGTGCCTGGAACTGGCCTTCCGGCTCCTCGGTGGTGACCTTTCGGTTGCCGCGAACGGATTCGAAAGCTCCACGGATGGCCTCGAAGGTGGCGCCTGCCTCGTGCATCACCTTCGCAGCGTCGGAGTTGCCCTTGGCAATACCGGCCAGCAGAACCTCGGTGGAAACGTAGGTATCGCCCAGCTGTTCTGCCAGCTCCTGGGCGGCGGTCAGCGCGTTCAGCGCGTCGCGGTTGAACTGCGGGTTTGCCATCTCGCTACCGGTGGCCTGCGGGTATCCGGCGACCAGGTTCTTGGCCTTAGCCGCGATTGTCTGCGGCTCCACGCCTGCGGCCTGCAGCACTGGCAGAGCAATGGAATCTTCCTGCTCCAGCAGCGCAACGAGCAGGTGCGCCGGTCGAATGTCCGGGTTGCCCTTGGCGGAGGCATCCTGGAGTGCAGCCTGCATTGCAGACTGGGTCATTGTGGTGGGGTTGAAGCTCGTCATTTCTACATCTACCTCCTACGGCTTCATGCCGGTCGCGGTTGCACGCTCCCGACTTTACTTGAGTACACCTGACTCAACCACCACAACCTTGAGTCTATTCCGCTCAATTTACGTATATGAGTGTGATTTACCCCACAAGTTCACCCCCGATCTACTTTTCTCGACGAAAACTATCGCCTTTTGAATGCTTTAAAGGTTAGATGAAACTTATCCAAATCGGGAACAGATTACCTATATCCGTAAAACGCATCCGTAACGAGAAGGTGATAGGGACCATGCTCCGACTCCACAAAAACCGCCCCACCCGCCGGGTCGCCTCCGCCATCGCGGCAGTCGCCATGACGGCCGCCCTGCCCGGCGCGCTCACCGCCTGCTCCAGCTCCTCCGCTGAACCTTACGCCCCCGGCAGCACTGCGGAGCTAAAGATGGCGGATAGCTATTCGCTCACCCACCCCGTCGGCACAGGTGGCACTCAACCCTTCCTCGACCAGCTGGAAAAAGACTCTTCCGTGGACGTCGAGTATTACGCCTCCGGACAAATGGGCAAGCAGGCCGACATCCCCTCCGTCGTCCGCAGCGGCGTGGTCGACATGGCGGTCATCTCCCCCTCCTACGTCAGCTCCAGCTTCCCACTCAGCAGTGTGGGCGACCTTCCGGGGTTCAGCTCCGATGCATGCGTGACCGCCTACGCACTTCGCGACCTGGTGAAGCCAGGGGGCGTCCTCTATGAAGAAGAGCTCGAGCCCATGAAATTCATGCCGCTCTGGACCGGCTCCATCCCCGGCTACGAGGCCATGACGGCCGGCCAGGACCCCTCGCATCCGAACAGCTTCCAAGGCGCAGTGCTCCGCTCCACCGGCGGCGCCCTGGACCGCGTAATCGACGAAATCGGCGCCGCCGGCGTGAGCATGCCCATCGGCGACATGTACGAGGCAATGTCTCGCGGCACCGTCGAAGGCACGCTCGCCAGCCCGATCTCCATCACCCCCTACGGGCTGGAAGACGTGGTCCACGCCAGCACTTACGGCGCTCAACAGGGCAACTTCACCTTCTTCTACGGCATCAACCTGGATACCTGGAACCGACTGAACGACCAGCAGAAGAAGGCGCTCACCGACGCTGCGGACAAGTCCCAGCAGTCCGTCTGCGAAGAGCTCAACGCAGCGCGCGAAGACTCAGTGCAGAAGATGAAGGATGCCGGCGTGCGCTTCTACGACGTCACCGACGGCGAAACGGCCAAGGAGTGGGAGAACATCTCCCAGCCCGTCCTAGACAAGTGGATCGAAGTCGCCGAATCCAAGGGGCACCCCGCCCAGCGGGTCGTGGACGACTTCGAGGACGCGCTGAAGCGCCATGCGGATCGCGCGGGTGCGGGCGTCACCGACCCGAAGACCCGAGCGGAAGCAAAGAAGGAGCAATCATGACTAGCAGTAACTTCATCCGCGTCGGCCACCACGGCACCGCCGATCGCAGCACATACGGCTACCACACCGAGGACCACCCGGGCTTCGACAAGATCCAAAACGCGGTCTCCGCGGTGTGCGCCTGGATCGCCGGCGCGGCCATCCTCGGGCTGGCGCTGGTCACTTTGGCGGAGATCGTAGCGCGCGAGTTCTTCGGCGCGCCTCTGGGCTGGAACATCTCCGTCACCGAGCGCTACCTGCTGCCGATCACCGCGTTCTTCGGGCTGGTCACCACGTACCGCACGGGCACGCACATCGCCGTGGAGTCGCTGTTCAGCAAGTTCGCGCCCAAAGTACAGAAGACCATCCTGCTGCTGATCCACCTGGCCGTTGTCATCTCCATGATCTTCGTCTTCATCGGCGGGTGGAACGAGACCTACATGGCGTTTTCCCTGGGTCACGCCACCCTGCCCGGCATGGCTGACCTGGCCACTCCCGACTGGACCTACCGCGTGATCGTGCCGATCGCCGCCGCCCTGTGTGCCTTCGTCGCCGCGCTGGACTTTGTGCGCGAAGTGATCACCCCGTGGGATCGCCCCTACACCGACTACGACCCCGGCGAGGAAGAGGTTTAAACCATGCTTGCGCTTACTATCGTTGTGCTGCTGGTCGCGCTAATTATCCTGCGCGTCCCCGTCAGCTTCGCCATCTTCGGCACGGCCACGGTCGGCCTGATCGCCCTCGGCGGGGTCGAGCTGGCCATCGCCACCATGGAGACCTCGCCGTTCGCGGCCGTGCGTTCCAACTCTTTGTCCGCCGTGCCGCTGTTCATCCTGATGGCGCAGCTGATGCTGATGTCTGGTCTTCTGGATTCTGTTTTTGACGCCGCCAAGGCGCTCGTCGGCCGCATCCCCGGAGGCACCGCCATCGCCTCCATCGGTGCAGGCACCGCGTTCGCGGCTGTCTCGGGATCGTCCACCGCTGCCGCGGCCACGCTGGCGCAGACTTCCTCTACCCGCATGATCGAGGAGGGGTACCACAAGGGCACCGCCACCGGCCTGGTGGCCGTGGTCGGTACGCTGGCGGCGATGATCCCACCGTCGATCATCCTGGTCTTCTACGCGATCACCGCTGAGGCTCCCGTGGGGGACGTTCTGATCGCAGGTTTCTTTCCAGGCGTGGTAGTGGCGCTGGGCTTGGTGCTGGTGATGTACATCGGCTTCCTGAAGGACAGCTCCCGCGCCCCGCAGGGCGAGTCGGTTCCCCTCTCAGAGAAGGGGCTGCAGCTGCTGAAGTCTTCCCCACTGCTGCTGATCTTCCTGGCGGTAGTCGGCTCCATCTTCACCGGCATCGCCACGCCCACAGAGGCCGCCGCTCTGGGCGTGCTGGCCGCGCTGATCCTGGTGATCGCGAAGGGCCGCTGGAATACCAAGAAGTTCGGCGAAACTGTACTGGGGACGGTGAAGACCACCGGCATGATCTTCGCCATCATCATGTCCGCGCACGTGCTGGGCCACTTCCTCACCGAAACGCGCGTCACCCCGAAGCTGGTCAGCGCCATCGGCGAGTCCTCCCTGCACCCGCTGGTAATCATGGCTCTGATCGGCGCGGTGTACCTGATCCTGGGGTTCTTCATGGACCAGATCGCCATCATCGCCCTGACCGTGCCGGTGACCCTGCCCATCGTCGAAGCCCTGGGTTACGATCCCGTCTGGTTTGGCATCTTCATCGTGCTGCTGGCTGAGACCGGAATGGTCACCCCGCCCATGGGCCTGAACGTGTTCGTGGTCTCCAAGGCCGTGCGCATCAACCCGATGATTGTGTTCAAGGGAGCATTCCCCTATGTCGTGATCATGCTGGTCATCGCCCTGGCCTTCCTACTGTGGCCCCAGCTGGTGCTGTGGATGCCGGAGTTAGCCGCTTAAGCTGGCCCGTGCCCATCGGGGATGGGGTTCCTTTCTAAAACACTAGAGAACGCATAGTGCTCAAAACCTGTTTAAGCTGCAGAGCATCCATTAGCGTTTAGTCCATGTACAAGGATCGCTACGTTGTCCTGCAAGCATCCACCTTCACCGAAGAGAAGGTGGATCCCGACCTCTTTTTCGACCGGTTTCGCTGGGCCGAATTATCCCTGAGTTTTTCCTACACCGGCGATTCCGACGGAAAGGTAATCCCTCTTAGCCTTTGGGAAATTAATGATGCTACCCACGACACTATTGAAGATCTACAGACTATTCGCGCACACTTAACCGTGCGATCGAAAGAGGATCGCTTCCCTCTTCGCCCGTTATTTGCCGTGTGGGACTCCGCATTGCCAAGTTCCGCGCTCTCAGCTCTCCACTCCATCAGTATGAGCGCGATTTCCGACTTCGGCATACCTTCAGTTTCCGATATCGAAGCTATCTCCGCTTGCGAGCGAAGCGTCAACGCATATGAACAGGACGAACCTTGGGCCAGCTCCGTCAAATTGCTCGAACAGACCATCTCTCGTCACCACATGAAGCAACGAGGGAAGATCACCGCATTCTCCGGTGAAAAAGTGGTTTCCAAGGAGGCGTACTACGCGGAAAGCTTTCGCCCCGCACTAATCTCCAGCGCCTTTGAAACCATCTTGCACGCCCTCCCCCAGGGAGAGGACTGGCGAATCACCGCCACTTCTTCAACGACGAACTCAGCTTAAGCTGCTAACGGTTCCAGCGGGAGCTGTGGCGTCTTAAGACCTCAATAATCCGATCCGCGTCGCGCGCGATCTGCTCGGTCGAGGCAATGACGGACACCGAGGCCACCGCCACTCCCTGGCTCTCGACGCGCACGGCCACACCATCCGCACCGTTCAAAGCCACGCCGGGGGCCACGCACTCGCCGGTCGCGCGCATGTCTGGGTACCAACGCTGGAACTTATTGATGGTCTCCTGCGAGCTCTCAGACGCCGCCAGAATCCCCCACACTTGCTCGTGCCCCAGCCCGGAGAGGATCGCCCATCCCGCCGATGTCTCGAGCGGCGGGCGCTGCAGCCGGTTTTGCGCCAGGTACTCGAACTCGGGGTCCGATAGCGCGTAGTCGAGGTAGTAGACATTGTCGCCCACCAATGACGCCAACACGGCGATATAGCCTGTCTCTTCCACCACGTCTTCCAGCATCTCGTGGGTGACCTGATCCACGGGGCGGCTACCGGCGAGGGTGCTCAGCAGGTACGGAGCCAGCCCCAGGCGGAAGGCTTTATCCCGTTCCTCCAGGTATCCGGCCGCGACCAGACCATTCACCAGGGATTGGGTGGAACTTACCGGGGCGCCAATGGCCTTGGAAATGTCCGTGAGTCCGCGCGGCTGCGGGTTGCGGGCCACGAACTCCAGGATGTCCGCGATCCGGTCGACGGTGCGGTGGTGGGATCTACCGGGCTGCTGGTCGACGGGAAAGGGGAACCGCGGCGCGGACTCTGAGTGGGGCGCGTCGGACATTGGGGGTTCCTTTCGGCTTGGGGCGGCAGGACTGCGCAGAACGATAGCTGAGAAACTCAGTTTCACAGCTAAACGTCACAACTCCAAGTCTTCGGAATCCTGTGGTTGCCGCTTCTCACGACACTCGGTGTGTAGTGGATCCTCTTCATTTAAAGGTGGACGTCTTACACATTCTCGGACTCCGTCGACGTGTTCATTTAAGCTATCCGAAATACGTGCCCATAGTGGATCGATAATAAAATCAATGCCAGCACGCCGGGCATACTTCGCCGCAGGCACAAAATCACTGTCTCCTGAAATCATTATTATCTGTGTGACAATGCCCCGTTCTGCCATGGTGGCTATATCGAGACCGATCCTCATATCCACGCCTTTTTGGATGATATCCAGATAGAAATCCTCAAGCCGTAGATCATCGACGCTGATCGTGCCACGGCACAACTTCTTCAAAGGCGCGGACTTCAACATGTAGCCGTTTTGCGTCTCTAATTCTTCACCTCGTCGGAGGGCAACTTTGCGCTTCTTGACAATTTCCTTGAGAAATTCAGAGTTCCACCTGAACTCTTCGCTCTTACCAAGATTGACTTGCTTCTGAGCCAGCGGGGGAAACAAGACCCGTTCCGAAGGCTGACAGTCGTAATAGAAGATTCGGTAGAGATTAGCCCCTGCCGTACGGATATGACGGCGACAGTAATCCACTAATTCGTTAGCCCTTTCAGAAGGTTCCTTGTCCCCGAAGAGCAATCTAGCTCGTCTCCTGTAAAACCCTCCGTCCACCAAGATTGCAGTCACCACTGGCCGCTGAGCCCCCATTTCCTCCCCTTCACTAATCCCCCAGGAGCATGAAAGCCTTAGTCATCGGCGCTCTCCTGATCAATGGAGGGTCAACGGCTAAGGCTGATGGCTCTGATTCTAGTCAGCCCCACGACATACGCAACCCCTAACGCGCGCGCCTTCCCATGCGGGGCATGAAAGAATTTTCGCAAAAGCCTTTCGGAACGAAACAACTTCCCCTACACTCAATACTACGCAAATCAGTATCCCGATACCTATATACGTAAGGAACAGACTGGCATGACTACCTCCCCGCTCGACCTCACCTCCTTCAACAGCCTGCTCTCCGACGAAGAGCGCATGCTGCAAGAAGCCATGGCGGACTTCGCCAACAAATCCCTCAAGCCCAACGTTCAGGAGTGGTTCGACAACGGCACCCTGCCCGCCAAGGAGCTCGGCCCGCAGTTCGGACAGCTCGGCGCACTGGGCATGCACCTGGAAGGCTACGAGTGCCCCGGCGCCTCCGCCGTCGCCTACGGCCTGGCCTGCATGGAGATCGAGGCCGTGGATTCCGGCCTGCGCTCCTTCGTCTCCGTCCAGGGCTCCCTGGCCATGTTCGCCATTCACCACTGGGGCTCCGAGGAGCAGAAGGAAAAGTACCTGCCGAAGATGGCCGCCGGCGAGTACCTGGGCTGCTTCGGCCTAACGGAGCCCGATGCCGGTTCCGACCCGGCGTCCATGAAGACGCGCGCAACCCGCGACGGCGACGAGTGGGTCCTCAACGGCACCAAGATGTGGATCACCAACTCCCCTGTCGCCGACGTGGCCGTCGTCTGGGCCCGCACCGAGGATGGCTTCGCCGGCTTCATCCTGGAAAAGGGCATGGAGGGCTTCACCGCCCCGGAGATCCACAAGAAGCTCTCGCTGCGCGCCTCCATCACCGGCGAGATCGTGCTGGACAACTGCCGCGTGCCGGATTCCCAGCGCTTGCCGAAGATCGACACCCTCCGCGGCCCGCTGACCTGCCTGAACGAGGCCCGCTACGGCATCATCTGGGGCGCCCTGGGCGCAGCCCGCGACAGCCTGGAAACCGCCATCGAGTACACCGAGACCCGCGAGGTATTCGGCAAGTCTCTGTCCAGCTACCAGCTCACCCAGGCGAAGCTGGCCAACATGTCCGTCGAGCTCAACAAGTCCGTCCTGCTGGCCCTGCAGCTCGGTCGCCTGAAGGATAAGGGCGAGCTCGCCCCGCACCAGGTCTCCGTCGGCAAGCTGAACTCCACCCGCGTGGCCCTGGAAATCGCCCGCGAGTGCCGCACCCTGCTGGGCGCTTCCGGCATCACCCTGGAGTACTCACCGCTGCGCCACGCCAACAACCTGGAATCCGTGCTGACCTACGAGGGCACCGCCGAGATGCACCAGCTGATCATCGGCCAGGCCCTCACCGGCAAGGGCGCATTCCGCTAAGCCCTGCGCTCCCAAACCCAGCCCCCACCCCCTCCCAACCTTCCCCAACCAGAAAGGAACCTATGGGTCCCCTCGAAGGCATCGTCGTGGCCGATTTCTCCCGCGTCCTCGCCGGCCCCTACGCGACCATGATGCTGGCGGACATGGGCGCGCAGGTCATCAAGATCGAACGTCCGGGCGTCGGCGACGACACTCGCTCGTGGGCACCGCCCGTCAACGCGCAGGGCATGTCCACCTACTTCGCCGGTGTGAACCGCAACAAGAAGTCCGTGGAGATCGACCTCTCCACCGACGAGGGTCGCGAGCAGGCCCGCCGCATCGCGGAGGAAGCCGACATCCTGGTGGAGAACTTCCGCCCCGGCACGATGCAGCGCATGGGGCTGGACTACGAGACACTCCGCCAGCACAACGAGGGCCTGATCTACGCCTCCCTCTCGGGCTTCGGCTCCGGCAAGGGCGCGGACATCGGTGGCTACGACCTGATGGTGCAGGCCGTCGGCGGCCTCATGTCCATCAACGGCGAGGAGGGCCACCCCGTGAAGGTCGGCGTGGCGCTGGTGGATGTCCTCACCGGCCTGCACATGGGCATGGGCATCCTCGCCGCCCTGCATTCCCGTACCTCCTCCGGCAAGGGCCAGCACATCGAGATCAACCTGCTGCACACCCTGCTGTCCTCCCTGGCCAACCAGGCCAGCGCGTTCGTCGGTGCGGGCGTAATCGGCAAGGCGATGGGCAACACTCACCCTTCCATCGCCCCCTACCAGGTCTTTAAGACCCAGGAGGGCGACCTCGCCATCGCCGCGGGCAACGACTCGCTGTACCACCGGACCTGTCGGGTGCTGGGGCTCGAGGAGTTTATTGATGACGCCCGCTTCGCCACCAACAGCGACCGTGTCGCTCACCGTGCCGAGTTGGCGGAGATCATCGAAGGTGCTTTGGCACAGGCTGGTGCCCAGGAGTGGTTCCAGAAGCTGCGTGCCGCCGGGGTTCCTGCCGGCCCAGTGAACAACATCAAACAGGCCTTCGAGTTCGCAGAATCCTTAGGCCTGGATCCGATCGTCGAGGTCGAGGGCATGCGCAGCGTCCGCAACCCAATCAACTTCTCCGATACCCCAATCGAGTACCACACTGCCCCGCAACAGCTCGGCAATCCTGCTTTCCAATAGGGGAGTTCCAATTCACAGGTTCGGGTGCGACAATGAGGAGCAACCAATCGGCCCCTCACCCGGTTGCCTCAGCCCGCCCCTGTAGAACCCCCTGTAGAACAAGGAGACTTCGAGTTCGTGGCACGCCACTCTTCGTCCGACGAATACAGCTTCGCAGAGTTCCTCACGCTCATTGAAGAACACCGCCACGACCTGGTCCAGCTCACCCGCGCAAAGCTGCACGCAATGGATCCCAAGCCCATGACCGTGCACTTCCCGCACGTCGCGGGCGCCGAGTACGCCAACCCCACCCCGGATTTCGCTCAGACGATGGAGCTGGACGAGGCCTACCTGGACCGCACCATCCGCTTCGTCCTGCGCGGCATCACCTCCGGCGGTGAGTTCGCCACCGACCAAGCCGAATTCTTGGTCGCTACCGGCCGGGATTTCCGAAAGTTCGGCGTGGGTTCTCAGCATTATGAGGCGCTAGAGTCCGCATTGGTGGAGGCTGTTGGGGAGTATATGGGCGTCACAAAAAAGCTCAGCGACACAATCAACCTCGGATGTAGCTTGCTTGCCTACGGTGCGCTCGAGGACGAGGAAGTCGACGTGCCTGCGACCTCGGCCGCACAGGTGCTCGAGGTGCTTCATCCTTGTGACGCCATCGCCGTGATCCGCGCGCAGATGGATCCGCCGTTGCCGTATTGGTCCGGCCAGCATGTGGAGGTCCGCACGCCGCATACTCCGCAGCTGTGGCGGGCGCTTTCCCCGGCGATTCCTTTTAACGAGGACGGTTTGGTGGAGTTTCACGTCCGCGCCGTCGGGCCGTTTTCCCGTGCGATCGTGGAGGGCTCCCAGCCCGGCGAGCAGTGGGTGGTGGCCAATCCATATGGCGACCTGCAGATTTCCGGCGAGAAGCCGGTGGTGATGGTGGCCGGGTCCACGGGTCTGGCGCCGGTGCGGGCGATCCTTCTGGACCTGATCCAGTCGGAGGAGCGCCCGCCGATGGTGCAACTGTTCTTCGGCGCGCAGAACCCGGACGAGCTCTACGAGTGGAAGGGCCTGGTGGGCTTCGAGGATGCCTTCGATTGGCTGGATTTGTACCTGGTGGTGCAGGAAGATGCGCCCGCCCCAGAGGACTTCGAGGCCTACACCGCCCGCGGCCTGGTAGGGGATGTGGCCGCCGAGCGCGGTTCGTGGCGCGATGCCGAGGTGCTGATCACGGGTGGCCCAGAGATGAAGCGCCACACCGTGGAGGCTTTCCTCCGCGCTGGTGCGAACCGCGAGCAGCTGCGTTTCGACGTGCCTAACTAATTCAGCTACTTCAGCTGCTGAGCTTCCTCCACGTCACCGACCAGATCGACCCCCACGCCGAGCTCACGGTCGGTGTGGTGGCCTTCCAGTACGGGCAGGTTCTTGCGAACCTTGTCCACGTAGTTCGGGTCAATGTCGATGGTCAGCACCTGGGCGGCGTAGCCGGTCTCCGCCAGTCGGGCGCCGTTCGGACCAATCGCCACAGAGTGGCCGATTCCGGTGGGGCCATCCGCAGTACCGTAACGCTCCGGCGAGCCCGGGCGTGCCATGCCCGCGGCGATCAGGTAGCTGGCGGAATCCAGCGCGCGGGCCGCGGTGAGCTCGCGCCACTGCTCCAGCTTGCCCGGACCATCAGCCCAGCTAGAAGGCACAACCATCACCTTCGCGCCCGCGGCAGCCATAGCCACGAAGTGGCCGGGGAAGCGGATGTCGTAGCAAGTAGCCAGACCCACGCCCACGCCACCGACGTCGATGACTACCCGGCGCTTACCCGGCTTGACGGTATCGGACTCGCGGTAGCCGAAGGCGTCGTAGGTGTGAATCTTGTCGTAGTGCGTCACGTAGTCCGGCCCCGCGACCAGCAGGGTGTTGTTCACACGGCGGAACTGGTTGGCCTCCGGGGAGTCGCTGGGTTGTTCCTCCACCAGCTGCCCACTCGGGGTGCGGTAGACCGTGTCGGCCGGGGTGAACATGCCGACGACTGCGGTAGTTCCGTGCTTCTTGGCCGTGTCGATAATCGCCTGGGCAAACGGCCCATCCAGCGGTTGGGCGACAGTATCCAGCCGCCCGCTATCGAAGGGGAACATGGCCGCCTCGGGGAAAACGACCAGGTCGGCACCGTTTGCCGCGCCGGACGCGATGTACTTCAGGATGCGAGCCAGGTTGGCTTCCACGTCCGGTTCGGCCTTCATCTGGATGACAGCGATACGCATACAGTCCACCCTAGCGACATTGCCGACATCGCGCCCCCTTTTGGCAGCGCCGCGATGGCCGCCCTGTGGATAAAGCTGAGTTATCCACAGCCCCGAAAAGTTTTTCTTTTTTGACGCCCCTAGCCTCCCTACACTCACTCCCAGAAAGCAGGTCGCGATCTCCAGGGGGTAAGCACGTGAACTATTCGACGATGGGATTTTTGGACTATCTGGACACAATGGCGCTGGATACAACAGCAATCCACGGGCGCTGCGAGGTGATTAACGAGGACGGAGTGCAGTGCGCCTCGGCTGGCTATTCGGTCGCCAATGCATCGGCACCGGACATTCCGGGCGGCGCCACCACGCGGGCCATCAATACGGCCGCCGACAGGCTCCACGCGGCCTTCACGGGGTTCGGCCGCCAGCTGTCGAACATGGGCCGCACCATCGGCATGTACGCCGACAACGTATCCATCGCCGACACCGACGGCTCCGATGCCCTCGCGGGGGCCGGCCGATGATCAGTTCAGCAACCAGCACAGTCACCGTAGACGCCCTAAAAAGCGCAAAGGTAGAGGCCCTGCGCTCCGCCGCCGACCTCTTCACTCGCAATGGCGACAAGACATCCCGCCACGCTGCGAACGCCCGGGAGCAGGCCAAGTGGGGTGCGGATTGGTCCGGCCAGGCCGCGGACGCCGCCGGTCACGCCACCGATTCTGCCGCGAACCAGCTGGATACCGCCGGTTTCAGCAGCAGCACCATCGGCCAGCTGGCGGATACCCACGCCGACGTTCTGGGGCCCACCCGGTCTGTGGTGCGTACGACCGTGGGGTTGGCTCGCGGGGCATTGATGTCAGTGCACCAAGACGGGGAAGTCTCCGCCCGCCACCTGGCCTTGATCCCCGGCATCGGTGAGGCCGCGCAGAACCTGGCGCTGGTGCTGACCAATATTCTGCGCGGGGCTCTCCAGCTGGCGAGTGTGCTGGACCGGGTGTCCGGCACCGCAATCTCCGCGATCAGTGGCACGGTCGCGCCACCCCGAAGTGATGTTGGGGTCGGTGAGGTCGAGGGGGCGTCATCAATAAAGGGTCCCCAGAACCTGCCTCCGGTGCAGAGGGTGGATACGCCGCACGGGCCGGTGGTGACCGTCGGTGATGTCGAGGGCGCCGACGAAGTGATTACGCTGGTCAGCGGCGTGGGGTCGAGCAATGCGGACGCGCTGACGCGCACCGAGGCGTGGGCGCGGGCGACAGCTGCAGATGCCGCGGCGCACGGCAGGAACGTGGCGGTGGTGGCCTGGCATGGCTACTCGGCTCCGGGGGATCTGCCCGGCGCGATCTCCCGGGCGCCAGCGCAGGAGGGCGCCACCGCGCTGCGAGAGCATCAGCGCCAACTGCGCGAGCGGAACCCTGACGCAAAGCTGCAGGTGGTGGGCTATAGCTACGGTTCGGTCGTGGTCGGGGAGGCCGCGGAGAAAGGCAGCGAGGGGCTCGCCGCCGACGAGGTGCGCTTCTGGGGCAGCCCCGGCGTGCACGCACAACACGCCGAGGATCTGCAGCTGAACTCACAGGCCGGCCACGGCCAGGTCATCAACGAGCATGTGCCCGGCGACATGATCCGACTGGCCACCACCCCGGGCTTTGGGGTGCACGGCAAGGATCCGGCGTCGCCAGACTTTGCCCCTAACTCTGGCAGCTGGAGCAGCTACGGCTGGGGCCGAATCCTGGACCTCTACCTCATGAGCCGTGGGGAAACCGACGCCCACAGTTCCTACATGTGGTCCCCAGAGGTGAATGTGCAAAATTAGAGTGCGCACTCCATCTCCAGCAGCGCCCGCTTGGTTTCCACGCCACCCCGGTACTCGCCGAGGCTCCCGTCGCTGCGGATCACCCGGTGGCAGGGGTAAAGGATCGGCAGCGGGTTGCGCGCACACGCCGAGGCCGCAGCCCGGACGGCACGCGGATTGCCCGCCAGAGCCGCCAGCTGGGCGTATGTAATGGTCTCCCCATACGGAATCTGCGCCAGAGCCTGCGTTGCCCGGCGTCGGAAGGGAGTGGTCACGCCACTGAAGTCCACGGGCACGGTGAACCCCCGCCGCTCCCCCGCGAGGTACTCCCCCAGCTGCCTCGCAGCCTCCTCCAAGTGCTGGGCGGCCGCGCCCTCGGCAGGTGGCAATTCTCGCCCCTGCCGCAAGTGTGCAAACTCTATGGCCACCAATCCCCGCTCCGTGGCCAGTGCCAACAGCTCGTTTCCGGGGAAGACCTCAGACTTCAGTGCATCAAACTTCAGCGCATCAAACTTCAGCACTGCCCCGCCTACCTGCCCTGCCACTAGCCTTCGCCGCCCAGCTCGCCCGTCAGGCGCGTATGGAAGGCCGAGGAGAACTCGTTCATCCCCACAAACTCCACCGTCTTCCCACGCTGCCGGTACTTGTTCTCAATGGTGTCCAGCGCAGCCACCGAAGAAGCGTCCCAAATGTTGGACTTCGAGAAATCAATAACAACCCGATCTGGGTCCTGCGCGTACTCAAACTGCGTGGTGAGGTCGTTGCTAGATGCAAACAGCAACTGCCCCTCGACCGTGTAGCGAACCAAAGCTGCGGCGTCATCAACCTCGCGACGCACATCAATCAGGTGGGCCACACGGCGCACGAACATCACACTGGCCATCATCACGCCTACCACCACGCCGATCGCCAGGTTATGGGTGGCCACAACCACCACAACGATGAGCACCATCACGAAGGTCTCGCTCTTCGGCATCCGCTTCAACGTCGACGGCTTAATCGAGTGCCAGTCGAAAGTGCCCACAGAAACCATCACCATCACCGCAACCAGCGCCGCCATCGGAATGATCGCCACAATGTCCCCCAACACCAGCAGCAGGAAGAGCAAGAAAACGCCGGCCATGAAGGTAGAAATGCGAGTCCTCGCGCCCGACGCCTTCACGTTGATCATCGTCTGGCCGATCATCGCGCAACCGCCCATTCCGCCGAAAAAGCCGGAAGCAATGTTTGCAATGCCCTGGCCGAAACTCTCGCGGGTCTTGTTGGAGTGGGTATCGGTGATCTCGTCCACCAGCTTCGCCGTCATCAGAGACTCCATCAGCCCCACCAGCGCCATCGCGAAAGCTACGGGCGCGATGATCTGCAGCGTCTCCAACGTCCACGGCACCTGGGGGATGAACAGCTCCGGCAGGTTGCGTGGCAGCTCACCCTTGTCGCCCACCGTCGGCACGGAAATGGAACAGACCACCACCAGCACCGTGACGACCACGATGGAAACCAGCGGCGCCGGAATGGCCGTAGTTAACTTCGGGAAGAACACCAGCAGCAAGATCCCCAGCGCCACCAGCGGGTAGACCAGCCAAGGAACATCAATGAGCTCCGGGATCTGCGCGGAGAAGATCAAGATGGCCAGGGAGTTTACGAACCCGACCATCACGCTCCGCGGGATGAAACGCATCAGCTTCGCCACCCCCAGAACCGCCAGCACGATCTGGAACACGCCCGCCAACAACACGGTGGCGATCAGGTAGTCCATGCCGTAGTTCCGGGCAATCGGTGCGACCACCAGCGCCACCGCACCCGTCGCTGCGGAGATCATCGCCGGGCGACCGCCGACAAAGGCAATTGTTACCGCCATGATGAAAGCCGAGAAAAGCCCTACCTTCGGATCCACGCCCGCGATAACGGCAAAAGAGATCGCCTCCGGGATCAGCGCCAGCCCCACCACCAGCCCAGCGAGCATCTCCCGGACCAAGATCCGCGGGGTCGTCAGCGCTACTTTCACCGACGGGTCCGGCCGATAACGCTCCGGATCTTCTTTGCTCCTTATTACTGCAGCCGACAAACCAGGCACCCCTCTTAATCGCGTCAGAACAATCATTGTTATACCGGCTTTACTTTCCGCCCCGCCAACCCAGCCCCGCCAGCCCAGCCCTCACCCATCTAGTTGATACATCAACTATCTTCACGTACACTAAAATCATGAAAGCCTTCGGATTCCTCAGCTTCGGCCACTATTCCCTCAACCCCCAGCCCGCGCACCCGCACATGCTCAGCGCGCGTGACATGCTGCACCAGTCGATCGAACTTGCAGTAGAAGCCGACCGCCTGGGCGTGAACGGCGCCTACTTCCGCGTCCACCACTTCGCACCCCAACAGGCTGCCCCCATGCCCCTGCTGGCCGCGATCGCCGCCCGCACCAAGAACATCGAAGTCGGCACCGGCGTGATCGACATGCGCTACGAAAACCCTCTTCACCTCGCCGAAGAGTCCGCTGCGCTGGACCTCATCGCCGACGGCCGCATCGCCCTCGGCGTTTCCCGCGGAGCCCCCGAGGCTGTCGAACGCGGCTGGGAAGCCTTCGGCCACACCGGCTCCACCGACCCCCGAGGCGCCGACATCGCCCGCGAGCACTTCCTGCGCTACCTAGCCGCCATCCGCGGGGTCGGCATGGCCACTGCCCCCTCGGCGGAGAAGCAATACCCGCACATGTACCAGCCCGGCGCCTCCATCCCCGTACTCCCGCACTCCCCCAACCTGGATCGCCGCGTCTGGTGGGGCGCGGGCACGCGCGAAACGGCCAAGTGGGCGGGGCAGGTGGGCGTCAACCTCATGAGCTCCACCCTCCTCACCGAGAGCAACGGCGACAGCTTCGGCGACCTGCAGGCACAGCAGCTCCAAGTCTTCAAGGAGTCCTTCGCCAGCAGCGGGCACGGCTGGACCCCGCGCACCTCCGTCTCCCGCAGCATCTTCCCCATCACCAGCGCCGAAGACCGGGCGATCGTCGGCACCCACGGCATGAGCCGCGACCACTTCGGCGTGATCGACGGCTACCGCTCCACCTTCGGCCGAACCTATATTGGTGAACCCGACGAGCTCATCGAGGATCTTCTTAATGACGCCGCAGTGGCCGAGGCCGACACACTGATGCTCACTATCCCGAATCAGCTGGGCGTAGAGGCCAATGTTCGCCTGCTGAAGAACTTCGCCACGCACGTCGCGCCTGCACTGGGTTGGGAGCCGAGCACTGCCGAGCACAACTAGCGAGAGCTAGCACCACAAAACCACAACAGGTTGGCCTAACCAACGGGCACGTTGTACGGTACTAACCGTGAATATCTCTAATAATGGGGATACCCCATCTACTCAGGATGCTGCCGAGGTTTATCACCCGCAGGCCTCCACTGCTGAAGTGCTGGTCAAGGACGACCCACGCACCGTCCGCATGGGCACGCTCGTCAGCCTGATCATCGGCTCCACCGTCGGCGCCGGCATCTTCGCGCTGCCGCAGAACATCGCGTCTGTCGCCTCGCCGGGTGCTGCACTGATCGGCTGGGGCATCACCGGCGTGGGCATGCTGTGCATCGCCTACGTCTTCCAGGCCCTGGCGCTACGCAAGCCGCACCTGGATTCCGGCGTGTATTCCTACGTGCGCGCCGGCCTGGGCGACTTCGTGGGCTTCGCCTCCGCGTGGGGCTACTGGCTGGGCACCATCATCGCCCAGGTGGGCTACGCTACGCTGTTTTTCGGCTCGCTGGGCTTCTTCTTCCCCATTTTCGGCGGCGATCACCCGCTGGTGCAGTCGATCTGTGTATCGGCGCTTACCTGGGGAATCTTCCTGGTTCTTTCCCGCGGCGTGCGCCAAGCGGCGATCATGAACGTCATCACCACAGTGGCGAAGATCCTGCCGATCCTGGCGTTCCTGGTGCTGGTGGCCTTCGTCGGCTTCAACACGGATGTCTTCACCTCCGACTTCTGGGGCCGCGCCGCCACCTTCGGCGAGAACCAGGACCAGGCGCTTTCCCTCGGCGACCAGGTCAAGGGCATGATGCTGTTCACCGTGTGGGCCTTCATCGGCGTGGAGGGCGCCTCCACCTACTCGAAGCGCGCACGCCACCGCAAGGACGTCTCCCTGGCCACCTTCCTGGGGTTCGTCTCCGTGTTCTTCCTGCTCACCGCCGTGAGCTTCCTTTCCTTCGGCGTGGTCTCCCGCGAGGAGCTCGCCGCAATGGGCGATAACTCCATGGGCACCGTCCTGGAACACGTCGTCGGCCCGTGGGGTGCTGGCCTGATCTCCGTCGGCCTGTGCATCTCCGTGCTGGGCGCCTACGTCTCCTGGCAGATGCTGTGCGCCGAGCCGATCACCCTGATGGCCCAGGACGGGCTGCTGCCGAAGGCCGTGGGACGCACCAACGACATGGGCGCCCCGTACGTCTCGCAGTTCCTGTCCGCCGTGGTTATCCAGGCGTTCATCATCGTCTTCTACCTGAACGAATCCACCTACACCACGATGGTGCAGCTGGCTACGTCCCTGTACCTGGTACCTTACGTGTTCTCCAGCCTGTACCTACTATTCCTGGCCACCCGTGGCCACGGGTTCAAGCACCCGGACGCCGGCTCGAAGTTCGACATCTCCGGGCCCGAGGTCGGCAAGAAGACCAACCGCGGGCACCTGCTCATCAGTGCCGTGGCTTTCGGCTACTCCCTCTGGCTGCTGTACGCCGCCGAGCTGCAGTTCGTCCTGCTCGGCACGCTGCTGATCGTACCCGGCCTGGTGGTCTACGTCGCCACCCGCATCAAGGCCGGCGGGCGCGTATTCAACGCCTTCGAGTGGGTCATCAGCGCCCTCGTCGTGGCCTCCGCCATCGCGGCGCTGTACCTCATCGTCACCGGCCAGATCAGTCTCTAGCTACCGCCGCTGTAGTTAGCGCAAGCTACCGCCGCTTCTGCCGGTCCCACAGAACCACAGAGGTAGAACGCGGGACGTGCACAATCTCGCCGCGCGAGCGCCCGCCCGCGCCTGCGCCCTCGCCCCGCTCCACGCGGGCCTGCATCTCCGCCAGGCGGCGGCGCAGTGCCGCGTTTTCTTCTTCCAGCTCGTCCAGCCGGTTCTGTTGGGCGATGATCGTCTTGATGCCTGCCAGGTTCACGCCCTCCTCGTGGGAGAGGCGCTGGATCTCCTGCAACTGCTCTATATCCTCGCGCGAGTAGCGGCGGCCACCGCCACTGGTGCGTTGGGGCGTCACCAAACCCATCCGGTCATACGTGCGCAGCGTCTGGGCGTGCATTCCAGTGATCCGCGCGGCGACGGAGATCACGAAAACCTCGCGCTCGCCGCCGTTTTTACCGGTACTCATCAGTTACCCTCCCATCCTTCGCGGGGGTCGAATCCGGAGCGCTTTTCCTCTTCCGAGTACTTGCGCAGCGCGCTCATCGCACCCTCGTCCAGGTTCTTCGGCACGGCCACCTTCACGGTCACCAGCAGGTCGCCGCTAGCGCCGTTGCGCTTGTTCACACCGTGGCCGCGCACGCGCAGCGTGGTGCCATCCTGCGTACCGGCGGGGATGCGCACCCGCACCTTGGAGGCCAGGGTCGGCACCGTCACCGCACCGCCGAGCACCAGCTCGGGGTAGCTCACCGGCACGGTCAACTTCAGGTCGTCGCCGTCGCGGCTGAACACCTTGTCGGGCTTCACGTGCACCGTCACGAACAGGTCGCCAGCCGGTTTGCCGCGCTGCCCCGCCGAGCCCTGCCCGGCCAGGCGCACCTTCTGCCCGTCGACCACGCCCGCAGGCACGCGCACGGTGATCGTGCGGGACTGGGTAGTCCGCCCCGTGCCGGAGCAATCCGGGCACTTGTCCTTAATCACCGAGCCAGTGCCGGAGCAGTCCGCGCACGGGCGGGAGAACCCGAAGGTTCCCCTGTTCTCGCTGACCATGCCACTGCCGCTACAGGTGCCGCAGTTCTGTGGCGAAGTACCCGCCTTAGCACCGGAGCCGTGGCAGCTCTCGCACGGCTCGGGCTTGGTCAGGCGGATCGGCACGGTCACGCCCTTGGTGGCCTCGCGGAATTCCAGGGTCAGCTCCGTCTCCACGTCCGCCCCGCGGCTGCGCTGGGTGCGGCGTCCAGCCCGACCACCCCGGCCACCGAAGCGGCTGCGGGAGGCGCCAGCGGTCGGATCATCGCCGAAGAGTCCGCCGAAGACATCACCGAATCCGCCACTGGTGGCGTCATTTCCAAAAAGATCAGAGACATTAAAGCCGCCGCCAAAGCCTGTGCCGCCGGCACCGCCAAAGCCAGTACCGCCTGCACCGCCAAAGCTCGAGTAGGCTCCGCTAGCAAGCATCTGCTTCAGCTCGTCGTACTCCGCGCGCTTTTCCTTGTCCCCCACCACGCTGTACGCTTCGGAAGCCTTCTTGAACCGCTCCTCCGCCGCTGTGTCTCCCGGGTTCGCGTCCGGGTGATTCTCGCGGGCGATCTTGCGATAAGCTTTCTTGATCTCCTCTGCCGATGCGGTGGAGGACACGCCGAGGTCTTTGTAATAATCCTTCTCGGCCCATTCACTGTGCGCCATGTGTCGCTCCTTCCTTATTGCGCTGTGTTTACTGCGCTTAGTTACTGCGCTGTTCACGCGGGGTATCAATACTCAACCTTGAGTCTACCGCGCTGAACTTTCGTTATCTAATCTTCTTTAACGACGCCCCCACGTATTTATTCCCTCCCCACATCACTTCGGGCCTTGCAGCGTGCATTGCTGGAGACTTGCCAGCCCGAAACTAGCTAGGGTGGGGGTCATGGCACCTAAGAAGCGCAACTGGTTTAGCCGACTCTTCGGCTCGCATGACGCATCGCATGACACCCCGCACAGCACCTCGCCTGCACCCAATTCGCCAGCAAGCCCCAGCGCGCCGCTTGCAGAGCCCGGCCCGCAGGACCCACCGGTGCCGCTGCCCCGCCTGGATCTGCACCAATCGACGGCGCTGATCCGGCAGATCGTGCAAGCGCTCAACGAATTGGGCTACGGCGCAACCCCCACGCCCGAGGTCGTGTACTACAGCAAGCCCGAACACATTCAGAAGCCGCTGAGCTACCCGGGCCCCACGCCCGGCCCCTATGGCGGGCGACTCCCCGCGCCGGACTATGGCGAGGGTTCGCAACTGGGGCTCGAGAACATCACGAAGCAGTGCGCCAATGCCGAGGATTTCGGTCGGGATATGCCTGTGCTGGTAGAGCATTTCGTCAATAGTCTGCTCGGGCCGGCTGCCAGCTCGGAGCGGGATTTGCTTTCACTTCCGGATGCGGAGTTCTACTCCCGTTTGCGGGCGCGCCTAATGGCGATCGATCTTCTGCCGGAGCAGTCGCGGGCGGATGCGCTAGAGTTCAACCCGGATTCGCCAATTCGACCCTATTCGGATGACCTGTGCATCAACCTGGTTCTGGATACGCCAAACTCCGTTTTGGCGCTGAGCCCAGGTTCGCTGAACAATCGCGGTCCGATTGAGGACTTGTTCCGGATTGGCTACCGCAACCTGTGGCAGGAGCTGATCGATTCCGGCCTGGATGTGCAGCCTGTTCGAGCGAGCGAAGACCGCCCCAACGAGCGCTTCTGGGCGATCGAAAGCGGCTCTTACTATGCGGGATCAGTACCCCTGCTCATGAACGAGATCCTCGAGCGCTACCTGCCGCAGATCGATCCCAGCGAAGGACTTGTTTTTTCCACGCCGCATCGCCACATCACCCTGGTTCGAGAGATGAGCGAAGGCACCGACATGCTGGGCTCCGTCAAGATGATGGCGGCCGTGACCGCCCAGGAGTTCTCGCGGCAGGCGGGCGCGCTGAGCCCACGCCTGATGTTTTCGCACATGGCTGAGATCACCACGTTCACCGACATCAAGGCGAAAGGTGACGGCAGGGCGGAGATCGACATTCAGCCCCCGGCGTACCTCATGGAGAGGATCAACCAGGGCAAGCGCTAGAACGGCGGCGCTAGTGCGTCCTCGCTAGAACGGCGGCTCGTCCTCCAGGTTGCGCTTCTGCTTCCGCTGGTTGTGCTCCACCACCTTCCGCGCTCGCTTCACTGCTCGGTGCCGGAAGGTGATTCTTCCCAGCGGGCCGTTTGGCGTGGTGATCACCGTGTGGCCGTCTCCGAAGCTTGTCCAGGTTTCCTCCCCGTCGGGGTTGATTGTCACGTCCCAGGCTCCCGTCGTTTTCGCGTTGTGGTGTTTGGTGCAGAGGCAGTGGAGGTTTGAGGTGTCGGTTGGTCCGCCGTTCGGGGCGCCATGCACGAAGCGTTTGACGTGGTCTAGCTGGCATTTGTGCGCTGGGGTGTCGCAGCCCGGGAAGCGGCAGGTCCCATCCCGACCCTCCACGCTCGCGCGAATGAGGGGCGTCGGGGTATAGCCGGCGGTAGCGGCCTTCCCCGGAGCCTGCAGGTGGGTTATCCGCTCCATCCACTCCTTCGTGGCCAGCGCGTTGAGCCAGCTGCCGGCGGCCCAGATCTGCGCCTCCGGAGCATCCACCTGGCGGTACAGGTTGAGGTTCACCTCCGCAGTCACACTCCCCCGCACCAGACTCAAAAGCGCCCGCACCCTGGAACAATTCTGCTTGTTCCTCACGCTGTCGAGCGCCTGGATCAGCTCCAGCGCCTCCAGCTTCGGAAGGGTCAGGTAGAACTCGGTGTAGTCGGCCGACCGGTCGTCGATAGCTAGCCGCGTTGCGGCGCCGAGGACGGCCAGGTCTTCGGTACTGACGCCCTCTACGTCAGAACCCGTGCCGTCTGCGCCATCTGTACCGTCTGCCCCGGCTGCGCCATCCGTACCTTCGCCCGCTGGAGAGGTTAGTTCGGCGGGATCGATCGGGCAGGCCAAAGGCTCGTGATCCATGACGATCTTCTTCAGGCGTTGGCGGATCGTACTCTGCCCCAACATCGCCTGGTTAGGCCGAGTGGGTGAAAGTGCAGTGTAGACATCGGCTTCTACAGCGGAGATGTGGGCGTCACTAACTGCAACAAGGCTATGAGCGACGATCCGCCACAGCTCGATAGAGTAAGCCCCGGTTTCCGCCAGCTCCACCAGCGATGGGAAGCGGCGGAAGGTGGTTCCGACGTCGACGAGCTGGACCACTCGGAACTCCGGGAGACCCAGGCGCGCGCCCAGGCGGGTGGTCACGTCGGTGATGCATTCGTCGTCGTGCGGTGTGCACGCCAAGGCGAGGCGCGCGTGGTTGCGGTTGATGTCGCAGATCGCTGCGCTCATCGGGTCGGTGGGGTCGGTAACTTTCCAGAACGGCCCCTGTGGTTGGCCTTGTGGTTGGCCTTGTGGTTGGTTATGCGGTGGGTCTTGCGGTGGTCTGTCGGGTGGTGTGGGCTGGTCAAACATCATTCCCCTTCAATGATGGAAGTCCCCAGTGTGTCGTGGCTCGTGTCCCGTGGTTTTCCGTACGCGATCAGCATAGAAAACGCCCCGGACAACCCTCCAAGAAAAACTCACTTAATCGAACACTTGTTCTAGTTCTTAGATCCTACCTGCCCCTTCACAGATACCTCCCACAAATACACCCCACCACACAAAAAAGAGAGCCCCACAGCAAAAGCCGTGAAGCTCTCTGGATCTCACGCCACCCCTGGCGCTAACCCCTAATAACTACTGCGGATCGCCGATAATGACCATCGCGTTGCGCAGCACGCGGTCGCCCAGGCGGTAGCCGCGACGGAGGACGGTGGCGAGCACCTTGTCGTCGCCACTGCTCGTGTCTTGCACGGCCTCGTGGCAGTTCGGGTCGAACTCGTCGCCTTCCTCGCCAAACTTCTCCACCTTCATGGACGCCATCACAGACTGCAGCTTGTCCGACATGGACTTCAGCGGCCCGGTAAGGTCGCCGTGCTGCTCTGCCATCTCCAGGTCGTCCAGGATCGGCAGCAGTTCGGCGGCCACCTCGGCCTTCGCGCCGGTGATCACGCTCGCGCGGTCACGCTCCACGCGACGGCGGTAGTTGGTGTACTCCGCCGTCACGCGCTGCAGATCCTCGGTGCGTTCGGCCAGCTCGGCTTCGATGCTGTTGTTGTCTTCGGGATTGACGCCCTCAGCATCAGCCGCAGCAGCTTCAGCATCGGCCAGACCCTCGTCGACACCCTGCGCCTCCGCGGCTTCCGCGGCGGCAGCTTCGGCACTTTCGGCCGAGGTTGCCTCCGGGTCGGTGTTCTCCGGGGCGCCCGGGTCCTGATTCAGATCTTCAGCCATTACTTCTTATCATCCTCTGCGGAAGTGTCCTCGTCGACAACCTCGGCGTCCACAACGTTCGGGTCATCGTTTGCGGCGGAGCCTGCGTCCGCACCCGCACCAGCACCAGCGCCCTCGGCGCCGGCGGCTGCCTCAGCCTCGTAGATGGCCTTGCCCATCTCCTGAGACTCGGCGTTCAGCTTCTCCACTGCATCCTTGATGGCCTCGATGTCATCACCCTTCAGGGCCTCGTCAACAGCCTTGGCTGCTTCCTCGACCTTGTTCTGGGTGTCCTCGTTGACCTTCTCCTTGTTGTCCTCGACGAACTTGCGGGTCTGGTATGCCATGGACTCTGCGGAGTTGCGGACTTCCTGCTCCTCGCGGCGCTTCTTGTCCTCTTCCGCGTGGGTCTCGGCGTCCTTGACCATGCGGTCGATCTCCTCCTGGGACAGGCCGGAGCCTTCCTGGATCTTGATCGTGTTCTCCTTGCCGGTGGCCTTGTCCTTCGCGGAGACGGAGACGATGCCGTTGGCGTCAATATCGAAGGTGACCTCGATCTGCGGAACGCCGCGCGGTGCCGGAGCGATGCCCGCCAGCTCGAAGGAGCCGAGCAGCTTGTTGTGCGCAGCCATCTCGCGCTCGCCCTGGAAGACCTGGATCTGCACGCTGGGCTGGCTGTCCTCAGCGGTGGTGAAGGTCTCGGAACGCTTCGTCGGGATGGTGGTGTTGCGCTCGATCAGCTTGGTCATCACGCCACCCTTGGTTTCGATACCCAGGGACAGCGGGGTGACGTCCAGCAGCAGCACGTCCTTAACCTCGCCGCGCAGCACGCCAGCCTGCAGGGCAGCGCCCACGGCCACAACCTCGTCCGGGTTTACGCCCTTGTTGGGCTCCTTGCCGTTGGTCAGCTCGGTGACCAGCTCAGAGACGGCAACCATGCGGGTGGAGCCACCGACCAGCACGACGTGGTCGATCTCGTCCACGCTGATTTCCGCGTCCTTCAGCACTGCCTGGAACGGGGTCTTGGTGCGGTCCAGCAGATCCTGGGTGATCTTCTGGAACTCGGTGCGGGTCAGGGTCTCGTCCAGGAACAGCGGGTTCTTGTCCTCGTCCACCGTGATGTACGGCAGGTTGATGGAGGCCTGCTGGGAGCTGGACAGCTCGATCTTGGCCTTCTCCGCTGCCTCGCGCAAGCGCTGCAGGGCCATCTTGTCCTTGGTCAGGTCCACGCCGTGGCTTGCCTTGAACTTGTCGGCCAGCCAGTCGACGATGCGCTGATCCCAGTCGTCGCCGCCCAGCTCGTTGTCGCCGGCGGTTGCGCGAACCTCAACCACACCGTCGCCGATCTCCAGCAGGGAGACGTCGAAGGTACCGCCACCCAGGTCGAATACCAGGATGGTCTGCTCCTTGTCGCCCTTCTCGAGGCCGTAGGCCAGGGCGGCTGCGGTCGGCTCGTTGACGATGCGCAGGACGTTCAGGCCGGCGATCTGGCCGGCATCCTTGGTTGCCTGGCGCTGTGCGTCGTTGAAGTAGGCGGGGACGGTAATGACTGCGTCGGTTACGTCCTCACCCAGGTAGCTCTCCGCGTCCCTCTTCAGCTTCTGCAGGGTGCGGGCGGAGATCTCCGGAGCGGTGTACTCCTTGTCGTCGATGGAGACCTTCCAGTCCGTGCCCATGTGGCGCTTAACGGAGCGGATGGTGCGATCCACGTTGGCTACCGCCTGGTTCTTAGCGGACTGGCCGACCAGCACCTCGCCGTTCTTGGCGAAAGCCACGATGGACGGGGTGGTACGGGATCCCTCGGAGTTGGCGATGACCTTTGCCTCGCCGCCTTCCAGAACAGACACCACAGAGTTGGTGGTGCCCAAGTCAATTCCTACTGCGCGTCCCATATCAGTTCCTCCTATTTTTTCTGGGGCGAATGAAATCTATCGAGCCTTAGTCGAGCGGACTCAACTTCGCCCGTCTCTGCCAACCAGTATCCGCGTTTTTCGCGCCTAGTCAAGCTGACTTGAGTTAGCCTCACTCAACTTGCTCACATCCTCTACAACTCATCCCTGCTCAAAGTTGTTCCCACTCGGCTCAACTTTTTTTAAAAAAGCTAGAATTGTGCCCATGTCTTTCCTCAAACGCCTGGTTGGCCGTTCTTCCGGAACGGGTAATGACGCCACCTTCTCTACCCCTCCCGCCCCAGCCGAACCGCCGCATTCCCTGCGGCAACACTTTGCCGTCACCGAACGCACAGAGGGCGATTCCGGCGAATTCACGGTCTACTCGGTGGCCCCCATGGAGTTCGGAGGTGCGGGCGACACAGGAGATTACGACCCGCACACAGCAGCAATTAAGGAGCTCTCCCCCGCGCAGGCAGCAACGAAGGCCGTGCTGTACGTGCTGCCCGGCGGGTTCGTGAACCCGATCAAGCAGCGTAACTGGGACTTCGTCGCCCAGTTGGCGGACGCGGGCGTGCGGGTGGACATCCCCCTCTACGGCCTGCTGCCCGAGCACAACCACGCGGAGGCGCTGCCGTTGATCCGCCGCTGCTATGAACAACTGGTGGCGGAACATGGTGCCAAAAACATCACCATTATTGGGGATTCAGCGGGCGGCGGGCTGGCGTTGTCCGCCCTCGCTACTACCCCCGAGCACACCCAGCAACCAGAGCCGCCAGCGCGCCTGATCTTGAATGCCCCGTGGCTCGACATGGACCTCGCCAACCCGCGCATCCCCGACTTCGAGCCGAAAGATGCAATCCTCAACCCCGTCCAGCTGCGCCGCCAGGGCGCACTGTGGGCGGGCGAGATCCCCACGGAGGATCCGCGGGTGAGCCCCCTACACCTCACTGCCGACCAGCTCCAAGGAGCTTTCGGAAGCTCCGAAATCACGCTCTACTGCGGCGACCGCGATATTTCACTGCCAGACGTGGAGGAGTGGGCGTCAACAATAAAGAAACAAGGAATCACCACTAACCTCAACGTCGCGCGTGGCGAGCAACACATGTACCACCTCGGCAACACCCGCGCAGGCAAGGCGGCGCGACGCGAGCAGATCGGGATCGCCAGCCGCATTTAAACAACACGAATGTTGCCTATTTCGCCAGGTCAACGCTAGGTCCACCCCAAGTTCGCGCCAGATCCGCTCGGAATTAGAAAAGTTCAAATAAAGCCCCACTCCCTGATAATCTGCCCCAGTAAGTAATTACTTCATACATAACTGGACTTGCGAGGAGCTTCACATGTACCTGCTGGCAGCAGGGCAGGCGACGTCATCCGATATCCCCTGGGGCATCACCGTCCCACTGGGCATCATTGGCGCACTGCTATCCCTCCCCGCCTGGGTGTTCTTCATCCGCGGCGCGGCGCAGATCTTTACCACGATCCGACTGGGCCAACCGGCACTGAAGAGGACAGATAACCCCGCCGGCCGACTGATGAACCTGATCAAGGAGATCATCGGTCACACCAAGATGGCCAAGAAGCCAGGCGTGGCAATCGCCCACTGGCTCGTCATGGTCGGCTTCCTGCTGGGAGCCATGGTGTGGTTCGAGGCCTACATTCAGATCTTCAACCCTGAAGGCGGCTGGCCCATCATCGGTGACTGGGCCGTGTACCACTTCGTGGACGAGCTGCTGGGCCTGGGCACCGTCATCGGTATCATCACGCTAATCATCATTCGCCAGAAGATCGGCGACAAGGACAAGAAGGCCCGCTTCTACGGCTCCAACTCCGGCGCGGCTTACTTCGTTGAGGCCGTTGTGCTGATCGAGGGCCTGGGCATGATGTTCGTGAAGGCATCCAAGATCGCCACTTTCGCCAGCTACGAGGGCGGCCACGCGGCCACCGACTTCTTCACCATGCAGCTGGCCAAGATCCTGCCGGAATCCCCGCTGCTGGTCTCCATCTTCGCGCTGATCAAGCTGCTGTCCGGCATGATCTGGCTGTTCATCGTCGGTATGAACATCAAGTGGGGCGTTGCCTGGCACCGCTTCATGGCGTTCTTCAACATCTTCCTGAAGCGCAACGCCGACGGCCGTAACGCACTGGGTGCAGCGAAGCCGCTGACCTCCGGTGGCCGCATGCTGACCATGGAAAACGCAGACCCGGAGGAAGACTCGATCGGCGTTGGCAAGATCGACGACTTCACCTGGAAGGGCTGGATGGACTTCACCTCGTGTACCGAGTGTGGCCGCTGCCAGGAGCAGTGCCCGGCTTGGAACACCGCGAAGCCGCTGAGCCCGAAGCTGCTGATCACCAACCTGCGTGACCACGCCATCGAGTCCGCGCCGTACCTGAAGGCCGCACGTAAGGAAGAGGCCCACGCAGGTGGCATGTTCTCCGGCGAGGCTACCGACACCGCCGTTCTGGACGATCCTTC
This sequence comes from Corynebacterium evansiae, assembly GCF_027570065.1. NCBI lineage: Bacteria > Bacillati > Actinomycetota > Actinomycetes > Mycobacteriales > Corynebacteriaceae > Corynebacterium > Corynebacterium evansiae. The sequence continues at coordinate 29,722 of NZ_JAKMUT010000010.1, forward strand.
TGTTGACGCCCACGCGGACATGCCGTTGCTGCAGCTGGTTGCTGCGGGCGAGATGGGTGTTATCGACCCCGACGTGCTGTGGTCCTGCACCAACTGTGGTGCCTGTGTGGAACAGTGCCCGGTGGACATCGAGCACATCGACCACATTGTCGACATGCGCCGCTACCAGGTGCTGGTTGAGTCTGACTTCCCGACCGAGCTGGGTGGCCTGTTCAAGAACCTGGAGACCAAGGGCAACCCGTGGGGCCAGAACAACAACAAGCGCTCCGACTGGATCGAGAAGGCCAAGGAAGACGGCATCGAGGTGCCGGTCTTCGGCGAGGACATCGAGAACTTCGACGACACCGAGTACCTGTTCTGGGTCGGCTGTGCAGGCGTGTACGACGACAACGCGGTGAAGACCACCCGCGCTGTTGCCGACCTGCTGTACACCGCCGGCGTGAAGTACGCCGTGCTGGGCGAGGGCGAGGGCTGTACTGGTGACTCCGCCCGCCGTGCCGGTAACGAGTTCCTCTTCCAGATGCTGGCAGAGCAGAACATCGAGATCCTGGACAACGCCTTCGAAGGCGTGCCGCCGAAGCAGCGCAAGATCGTTGTGACTTGTGCGCACTGCTTCAACACCCTGCGCAATGAGTACCCGGAGCTGGGCGGTAACTACCAGGTAGTCCACCACACCCAGCTGCTGAACAAGCTGATCCGCGAGGGTCGCCTGGAGCCAGTATCTGCACCGCAAAACGGCCGCCAGGTCACCTACCACGATCCTTGCTTCCTGGGCCGCCACAACAAGGTCTTCGAGGCTCCGCGTGAGCTGATCGGCGCTTCCGGCGCCAACCTGGTGGAGATGGAGCGCAACCGCAATACTGGCTTCTGCTGTGGTGCCGGTGGTGCCCGCATGTGGATGGAAGAGGATCTGGGCGAGCGCATCAACCTGAACCGTACGGACGAGGCTCTGGCCACCGGCTCGGACGCCATCGCCATCGGCTGTCCGTTCTGTAAGACGATGATGACCGACGGTGTGAACAACCGTCAGGCCGACATCGAGAACAAGCAGGACCGCACCCAGGTTCTGGATATCGCCCAGATGTTCCGCGAGTCCGTCCTGGTGGACGGCGAGCTGCCTGCACCGAAGTCTCCGGAGTTCCTGGTTGCGCCTGAGCGTGGCTGGGTAGACGAGGAGAAGCTGGCCCGCGAGGAAGCCGAGCGCAAGGCCGAGGAGGAAGCCAAGAAGAAGGCTGCCGAGGAGAAGAAGCGCAAGGCCGAAGAGGCCAAGAAGAAGAAGGAAGCTGCTGCCGCCGCTGGTGGCGCTGCTGCTGGTGGCGCTGCCGCGGCGGGTGCTGCTGCGGCTGCCCCGAGTGCTCCAGCTGCTCCGAGTGCCCCGGCTGCGCCGTCTGCTCCGGGTGCTCCGGCTGCCCCGTCTGCACCTTCCGCTGGCGCACCTGCTGCACCGTCTGCACCGTCCGCACCTTCCGCTGGCGCACCTGCTGCACCGTCTGCACCTAGTGCTCCTTCCGCTGGCGCTCCGTCGGCGCCTTCCGCTGGCGCACCAGCAGCCCCGGGTGCTCCTGCTGCCCCGGGCGCGCCTGCTGCTCCTGGTGCTCCTGCTGCTCCGGCCGCACCTGCTGCTCCGTCGGCACCTTCCGCTGGCGCCCCGGCAGCTCCGGGCGCACCTGCTGCTCCTGGTGCACCTGCTGCTCCGGGCGCTCCGGCAGCGCCTGCTGCTCCGGGCGCTCCGGCAGCGCCTGCTGCTCCGGCTGCTGAGTCCAACAAGTCTGCAGAGGCTCCGAAGGCTGAGCAGTCTGCACCGGCTGCACAGCCGGCTCAAGATGGTGGCCCAATCAAGCTGAACGCCACCGCTCCGGGTGCCCCGGGCGCTCCTGCCGCAGCTCCGGCAGCCGCCGCTGGTGCAGGTGCCGCCGCAGCTGGCGCTGGCGCTGCTGCAGCCGCTGCTTCCGACGACTCGGACCAGGCAGAAGCTCAGGACGCCGCTCCGGCCGAGACTGCAGCCGAGTCCGCTGAGGCTCCGCAGGCAGCTCCGCAGGCAGCTCCGGCTGCACCAGCTGCACCAGCAGCTGAAGCCCCGAAGACTGAACAGTCTGCACCGGCGGCTCAGCCCGCACAAGATGGTGGCCCGATCAAGCTGACGGCCACTACTCCGGGCGCACCGGGTGCCCCGGCTCCTGCAGCCCCAGCTGCAGCTGCTGCTCCGGCTGCACCGGCTGCTCCGGCAGAGAATCAGCAGACTGAGGCTCCGTCCGAGGCACCTGCTGAGGCAGAGGCTCCGTCCGAGGAGCCACAGGCTGAAGTTGAGCAGACTGAGACCGAGCAGGCCGAAGCTGAACAGGCCGAGGAGACCACGGCAGAAGAAGCTCCGGCGCAGCCAGCACAACCGGCACAGCCGGCCAACGATGGCGGTCCGATCAAGCTGACCAACATCGTCCCCGGCGCTCCGGGTGCCCCTGGCGCACCAGGCGCACAGTAAAAGCGACTAGCTCGCACGCTGAATAGCGGCGGCGGGTCCAGCAGAACGCTGGATCTGCCGCCGCTTTTGCTTTAGCCACCAACGTGATGTCCCAAATCTTCCACTTTTGACGTTTTCCACTGAAATGATGACATCGTCAAAACGTCCTGACCTGCACAAAAGAAATAGTTATATAAACAGAGTGGAAGATTTGGGACATTCGCCCGCCAGCCAATCCCGGGGCTGGGAATGTACCCGTGGCGCGCAATATTCTAGAATGAAATCTCATAGAAAGAGCCCGCGCGCACAAGCCTCACGCCCACAGATAGAGGTAGGTTTCCATGACTGACGCTGATTCGAACGACAAGAACAACCCCCTCAACTCGGGGAAGTCCGTCAGCGACGCTGAAGAAACCTCCGTGATGAAGGCTGTCAGCGACTCTGACCTAAACGCTGGTGGCGCAGCTGCTGGCAAAACCTCGGGCACGGCCGCTAACCCCAATACCCCGGAAGCCCAGGAGAACCCCACCAACTCGGAAACCCAGGCAAACCCCGATACCTCAGCCGATAATTCGGCCAACCCTGGAGAAGACGAACAAGAGGAAGAAGAAAAGCCCAAGTCCGGCCTCCGGAAGTTCTTCGGGATCATGCCCTTCTGGGCCTGGGTACTCACCTTGGGCCTGATCGCCACCATCATCGTCGCCATCGGTGCGTTCGCCACCATGCGCTCCACAGAAACCGGCGCCCCCGGAAGCTCCAGCAACACTGAGCAGCTGAAGCCCTCGTACCCGAAGCCCACCACCACCGGAAAGTACGATGACGACGAAACGCCGCCGACCCCAGACGCGGGCCCCGGCTACGGAGGCGGCAACCAGAACTACTACGCACCCCAGGCACCCGTGCAGACGGAGCAGGAAACCCCCACCGAGTCCGAATCCGAAAGCTCCGAGCCGTCTAGCAGCGCGAAGCCCTCTCGCCCGCCACGCGATAACGAACCGCGCCCCAGCTCGCCAAACCGAGGCACCCCTCGCCCCGGTGGCATCGGCGGAGATGCCGGTGGCAACCCCTCCCCCGGCACCGGCAATAACGGAAACGGCAACGGCAATGGGCCCGGCAACGGTGCTGGCAATGGCGCCACGGATCCCGACGAAGACGCCACCCCGGACGACGACTAACCCACCCGACAGCCACACCTCGACCGGTCGAACCACGAGGGGGCGTCAATAAGAAAAACTATAAAAATAGCAGCCACAATGGCACAATGGGGAGAATGAGTACCCCCAAACGCCCAAGCGAACTGCGCACGCTGGATCAATCGACGAAGCTGCAAAACGTCCTCTACGAAATTCGCGGCCCGGTGAACACCGAGGCGGAGCGGATGGAGGCCGACGGGCACCGCATCCTGAAGCTCAACACGGGCAACCCCGCGGTGTTCGGCTTCGAGGCGCCGGATGTGATCATGCGCGACATGATCGCCGCGCTGCCGACGGCGCAGGGCTACTCCACGTCGAAGGGCATCATCAGCGCCCGCCGCGCGATTGTCTCCCGCTACGAGGTCATCCCGGGCTTCCCCCAGTTCGACGTCGAGGATGTCTACCTGGGCAACGGCGTTTCCGAGCTGATCACCATGACGATGCAGGCGCTGCTCAACGACGGTGACGAGGTGCTGATCCCCTCCCCGGACTACCCGCTGTGGACCGCCTCCACCTCCCTGTCCGGCGGCCGCCCCGTGCACTACCTGTGCGACGAGGAGAACGACTGGATGCCCTCCATCGAGGACATCAAGGCGAAGGTCACGGAGCGCACGAAGGCCATCGTGGTCATTAATCCGAATAACCCGACGGGCGCGGTGTACTCTCGCGAGATCCTGCAGCAGATCGTGGACGTGGCGCGCGAGCACTCCCTGCTGATCCTGGCCGACGAGATCTACGACAAGATCCTGTACGACGATGCACAGCACATCAATATCGCTTCCTTGTGCCCGGATCTGCTGTGCATCACCTACAACGGCCTGTCGAAGGCTTATCGCGTGGCGGGTTACCGTTCGGGCTGGATGGTGATTACCGGGCCGAAGGGGCATGCGAATGGCTTCATCGAGGGCATTAACGTGCTGGCGGGCACGCGCCTGTGCCCGAATGTGCCGGCGCAGCATGCGATCCAGGTGGCTATTTCCGGCCGCCAATCCATCGACGATTTGGTGCTGCCGGGCGGGCGCCTGCTGGAGCAGCGCAACGCCGCTTACGAGGCGCTGAACGAGATCCCGGGCGTGAGCTGCGTGAAGCCGATGGGTGCGCTGTATGCCTTCCCGCGCCTGGATCCGAACGTGCACGAGATCCACGACGACGAGCAGTTCATGTTCGACCTGCTGCGCTCGGAGAAAATCCACCTGGTGCAGGGCACGGGCTTCAACTGGCCGACCCCGGACCACTTCCGCGTGGTCACGCTGCCGTGGGCCCGGGATCTGCGCGCCGCGATCGAGCGCTTGGGGAACTTCCTGGCTAGCTACCGGCAGTAGCTGTTTTTCTTAGCGACGCCACCTCGCGCCCCAGCTAGTTCTGGAAGTTCAGGTAGGCCTTGGAGGGGGTCGGGCCGCGCTGCCCCTGGTACTTGGAACCCAGGGCGCCGCTGCCGTAGGGGGCTTCCGCCGGGCTGGTCATGGTGAATAGTGCCAGCTGGCCGATCTTCATGCCCGGGTAGAGAGCGATGGGCAGGTTAGCGGTGTTGGAAAGCTCCAGGGTGATGTGCCCGGTGAAGCCCGGGTCGATGAACCCTGCCGTGGAGTGCGTCAGCAATCCCAGGCGCCCCAGGGAAGACTTGCCTTCTAGGCGGCCGGCCAGGTGGGCGGGGATGCCGAAGCATTCCAGGGTCGCACCCAGGACGAACTCGCCGGGGTGCAGGATGAAGGCCTCGTCGTCGGGGACTTCCACCAGAGTGGTGAGTTCCTCCTGCGGCTGCTTCGGGTCGATGTGCGTGTATTTGGAGTTATTGAACACGCGGAACAGGCCGTCGAGGCGCACGTCGATGCTGGATGGCTGGACCATCTGATCGTCGTGGGGGTCGATCTTCAGCTCACCGGAGTTGATGGCGGCGCGGATGTCTCGGTCTGAAAGTAACACGCTCTATAGCCTAGCGGGTGTGGCGCTGTGCGCAGCCAGCTAGCCGTGTACTAGCCCCGCCCCAGCGCCAGGAAGTTCCAGCCCGCGGCTTCCCATTCCTTGCGCGGCAGGCAATTGCGGCCGTCCAGCACTGTGGGGTTGTCCCCGGCCACCAGCTTGCGGGCGGCTACCGGGTCGAGCTCCTGGAACTGCTTCCACTCGGTTGCCACGATCACGATCTCCGCGCCGTCGAGCGCTTCCTCTACGTTCGGCGCGTAGGTCAGCGTGGGGAAGATTTTCGCAGCGTTCTCCATACCCTGCGGGTCGTACACGGTGACGTTCGCGCCGCTCAGGGACAGCGAACCCGCTACGGCCAAGGCCGGGGAATCGCGCACATCGTCGCTGTTGGGCTTGAAAGCCGCACCCAGGACCGTCACGTTGCGGCCGATGAGGGAGCCGCCCAGCGTCTGCCGCGCCAGCTCTACTGTCTTCTCGCGGCGACGCATGTTGATGGCGTCCACCTCACGAAGGAACGTCAGCGCCTGGTCAGCGCCGAGCTCACCTGCACGCGCCATGAACGCGCGGATGTCCTTCGGCAGGCAACCGCCACCGAAGCCCAGGCCGGCGCCGAGGAACTTCCGCCCGATGCGGTCGTCCATGCCGATCGCGTCGGCGAGTGCGGTGACGTCCGCGCCGACGATCTCGCATAGCTCGGAGACCGCGTTGATGAAGGAGATCTTGGTGGCCAGGAAGGCGTTTGCGGAAACCTTGACCAGCTCCGCGGTCGGCAGGTCCATCACCAGGAACGGCGTGCCCTCCTCTAGCGCGGGGGCGTAGATTTCGCGGGCGAGGTCCTCTACCCGCTGCTGCTCGGCGCGGTCATCGCTGTTGGAGCTATCGCCGCCGAGGCCGAGGACGATGCGGTCGGGGTGCAGCGTGTCTTTCACCGCGTGGCCTTCGCGCAGAAACTCGGGGTTCCACGCGATGGTGATTCGGGCATTGTTTAGGGACGCCGCCACGATCTCATCTGCCTTCTGCTGCAGCTCGTGCGCAGTGCCGACCGGGACGGTGGACTTGCCAAAGATGGTGTGGTTGCCGCTGACCAGTGGGGCGAGCGTTTCGATGACGGCATTTACATAGGTGGTGTCCGCGGCATAGGAGCCCTTGCGCTGCGGGGTGCCCACGCCGATGAAGTGAACGTCGGCGAACTCGGCGGCCTCGGCGTAGTCGGTAGTGAAGCGCAGGCGGCCGGCTTCGATGTTGCGGGTGAGGATCTCCGGCAGGCCGGGCTCGAAGAAGGGTACGCGCCCTTCTGAGAGAGCTTGGATTTTTTCCGGGTCGACATCGACTCCGAGCACGTCGTGGCCCATCTCGGCCATGCAGGCGGCGTGGGTTGCGCCAAGGTATCCCGTTCCAAACACTGTCATACGCATAGCAGGCAAATTTACAATTGCTAGGTAAACGGGAAGTGACCTTCAGGTGATCTTGTGCGCAGCGTTTGGTTAACTGCGCTTAAGTGCGAGTGAGCGGAAGCTGAGGCGAGGCTGTGTGCCGAATAGTCGCGCTTTACCGCAGTTTCTGAGTATTTCCGGGAGGCACGATACACTATCCCCCCTCAATTCACCCCCAAAGCGAAGAGGGTGTGCAAGCCCCACATCGGCATATTTTTATGCGCATACCTGGGGAAATGACGTCGAATTCAGGAAATGTTCCCGAGGGTTCCACCATAAGTGACCTATATCACCGAGAAAGTCTCGTCCTCGCTTACCGAAACCCTGAAATCCCTGTTAAGGTAGCTATCTGTTAGGACTTGCCAGCGTTTCTACAGCTTCGCAGCCGGAATCTCTTATGAAAGAGCTAGTGGCGATCAAGGAGCCAAGAGAAGCTTAAGTGAAGTCCTTGACTTCGAACCACTCACACTTACAGAAAGGCATTTCAGATGCGTAAGTTCCGTAACGCAGCTCTGGCTGTTGCTACCGCTACCACCGTTGCCATCTCCGGCGTTTCCGTTGCTGCTGCCGAGGAGGACACCACTCAGGGCTCCGGCAAGGGTGTCTCCAGCTCCTCCGAGCTGAAGGACAAGCTGGGCTTCGACCAGGAAGTGACCGGCGAGCAGATCGGCAACTGGCTGAACCCGAAGTACGAGGGTGACAACAACAACCCTGCACCCTGGGCCAAGATCTTCGTTGCCAGTGGCATCGCCGCTGCTGCTGCTTCCGTTCTGGGCCTGATCATCGCTCCGGCCTACAACTTCCTGAAGTACAACGGTTTCCTGGGCTAATCCAGAGCTGCAATTCTCTTTCATCACACGATTTCAAGGAAAAGGATTTCTAACATGAAGAACTTCCGCAAGGCCGCTCTGGCCATCGCCACCGCTTCCTCCGTTGCTCTGGGCAGCACCGCTGTTGCTTCCGCTGATCAGGTCAACCTGACCGGCCCGAAGAAGGACGAGAAGGCTGTCTCCCAGACCCTGGGCAGCGACCAGGGCATCTCCGGTAAGGACGGTTTCGGCCTGACCCAGACCACCGATCAGCCGGGCTGGTGGATCCTGACCAAGACCCTGACCTACGGCGCTTTCGTTGGCGTTATCGCTAGCGTTGGCATCGCCATCGGCAACTACCTGAAGAACCAGGGCATCATCATCTAAGACCTGTTAGAGCTATAAGCTCCAGGCTATGATAGCCAAAGGGGCGGGAACGAGTAATCGTTGCCGCCCCTTTTCGCATGTCTATAGGGCCTTTTGTAGAAGATGCAATAGAGGCTTAAGTCGCTCTACTCCACATCAAGAGGCAGCCCTCACCGCTTCACACTGAAGCAAACTAGACCGGTGCCCGACAGTGAAAGGCTAGGCTGTCCACCTTTAACTGCTATCTAAAACAAACAAAAAGCGGGGAGCGTGCCATCATGCACACTCCCCGCTGAGGCTCTCTCTAAAAAATCCCCTGCCCGGCTGCTCCTCCGACCCGCAACCAAGGGTCTATCTCCTCCCCTACTTACAGCTCACGATCGGCTGCGGGTCGTAGACCGTGCGCTGGGTCTCGCGGGAAAGCTCCTTGCCCTTCAGATCCTTCACCACGCGGGTGTCGGTGATGGTGAAGCCCGGTGCGCCGGAGGACGGCGAGCAGTCGTCACCGTCCAATTCCATCTTCTTCGGTGAGGTCGGGTTTGTGCGCTCACCCGGGATCGATTCCACATCCACCTGCTTCACGCCGTGCAGACGCACAGTGACGGAATCGCCACTCACGTCCGTGGTGATGCGCACGGGCGTATCAAAGGGGTTCTTGAACTTCAGGTCGATCGCGCCCTCATACACGGTCGCCTCGCGGCCAGCCGGGTAGCGGGAAATGTAATAGGAGTGCGGGGTGTGTGCCACGTCCTCCATGCCCGCGAAGTACGAAGCGTTGTACAGCGTGGTTGCGAACTGCGAAATACCGCCGCCGACCGCCTTGCCGGCGTGGCCGTCGATAATAATGCCGGACTCCACAAAGCCCTGCGCAGTACCGCGCGGGCCAGTGTGACCATTCAGAGAGAACGTCTCCCCCGGCAGCACAATTGCGCCATTCACCATCTCCGCCACGCGGCGAATGTTGGTGCCCGAAGGGCCACTGAAGCCACCGGTAGTGAAGGTGCCCACCACATCGTCGAAGTGAGCCTTCTTCGCCTGCTCGGTGGTGTACTCGGCCTTCTTGTCCTCGTACACGACCTCGTGGTCGCGCTGCTTCTTATCCAGCGCCTTGCCCTGCAGGTCGCCCAGCGTTTCCTTCCACTTGATCTCCACGCCATCCTTGGACGGCACCACAGTGATGTCATCGCCGTTAAACTCAAAGCTCGCATCGCGGTATTCCACCTCGGTGCTAGAAAGCTGCTCGCTCAGGATCTCCTGCGCCTTCTCGGAGTTCCACTCCGGCATGAACTCGCCGCCGTCCACCTTGAAGGTCAGGATCTCGTGCCAGTTCTGCGGAGTGATCACACCGTCGACCTTGTCGCGGCCGTGGAACACCAGGTTCTTCGCCGTCGCCGGCTTCACGTACTGCTTGGCGGCCCGCTCGGCGGCGTCCTTATCCGCATCTGCCGGGGTGATCGTGGCCTCCACGTTCACGCGCCCGTCGGTGTTCAGCCAGTTTTCCCGCACCTCGGTATCCAGCAGTTCCCGGTCCACGGTCTGCCCCGGCTTGTCTTCTTTAATATCCGCCTTGCCGTCAGCGCCGACGGACAACTTGGCGTTTTCCGCGTCGCGGGTTAGCTCCCGCTCCACGCGGTTCAGGGACCGATTCAGGCCTTCGTCCGTAATCTTCGAGATAATGCCCACCTCGCGGGTCTCGAAGAAGGAACGGATGCGCGTAATCGGGTTCAGCGGCTGCTGGCCCGCCTGGTCCACCGTGGCGCCCCAGTCCACCTGCATGCCGGACTTGGCGGGCTCAATGGTGGAGCTCATGTTCCCTGCCAGAACCGTCACCGGCTGGCGGGTGCGTTCGCCCAGGTCATTGCGCAAACGCTGCTCCGCCTGGGACTTATCCACACCACTAATGTCCACGCCGCCGACGGTCACGCCGCGCGGCACCTTGCCTTCACTCATGGCCAGATCCACGCCGTAGAGGAGACCCCCCAGGCCGATCAACCCGACGAAGAACCACGCCCACCACGGAATGCCGCGGCGCTTGCGTGGCTTGACGGGCCGACGGCTCCGGTTAGTCTGATCCTGAGAATTCACGCAGGTTAGTGTATCGCGAATCCCCCGATCAGGGAATTCTTTTACTCGGTTACACAGGTACGATTCACAGAATCGCGCACTCGATCCTCAGGGATCCGCCCGTCGTCGATCGCCACGCGGATGGCCTCCACCACATCGGGGATCTCCACGGCCCCCGCTGCGGCAAGCGCCACGTCCGCTCCCGCCGCCAGCGCGGCCACGGCTGCCTCCGGGCCGGGGTAACGATCCGTCACGGCCTTCATGCCCGTCAGGTCGTCGGTGTAGATCACGCCGTCGAAACCTGGGGCGTCATGCTTCGGCCCATAACCGCCCTCCCGCAGCAGCTTGTAGGCCGCAGGGTTCACCGAGGACGGCAAAGGCTCGCCTAGCCCCGGCACCTCCACGTGGCCGACCATCACGGCCATGCCCTCAAAATCAACCAGCTCGCGGAAAGGCAGCAGGTCGTTGCCCTGCATCTGCTCCAGCGGCGGAGTGGTCACGGCACCCATGTGCGAATCCCCCGTTGCATGGCCGTGCCCCGGGAAGTGCTTCAGCACCGGGGTCACGCCCGCCTGCTGCAGGCCCTCCGAGTAGGCGCGCGCGTAATCCGCCACCACCTTCGGGTCGGCGCTGAAGGACCGCGAACCGATCGCGTTATCGGAAATCTCCTGCCCACCGGCCAGGTCCACCACCGGCGCGAAGTCCACGGTGATCCCCAAGTCACGGACCTTCTTGCCGTGTTCGGCCATAAGGTCACGGACCTGCTCGGGGCTCATCGTCTCCGCCATCTGCTGCGCGCTCGGCAGCTCCCCGACGATCCCGGAGAGGCGCTGCACCAGCCCGCCTTCCTCGTCCACGCTCACGGTCAGCGGTTCGCCCGCGCGCTCCTCAAGCGCCGCCAAACTACGCGCGGGGTCGCCCTGCCCATTCAGGATGGATCGATCGGTCTGCGAGCCAATGAAAAGGTGGCGCACACCTTCGTCGACGGCTTGTTCTGCTGATTCGTAGGTTGTGACGCCCACCGCAAGCATCCGGCCAGCCATCTCCCTAGGTGTCTTACCCTCCACCCGGGCACAGACCTGCCGGTTCTCCGCTGGGGGTGCGCTGGATTCGGCGGCACCGGAGCTTTCGGAGCTGGGCGCTGCGGAAGTGGCCGCGGAGGTGGAGGTATCGGCTGGCTGGTCAGTGGGCGTCGATAAGGAACAAGCGCTAGAGGCAACAACAAGAACGAAACCTAAAGCGCCAGCGGCTACGTGTCTACGGGGCATAGTATTAACGTAGTAACAAACGCAACGAGCAGTGCACCAATCGTGCAGTGCCCACCGAGGAGCGATACACATGACCGAGCAGGCAGAACAAGCCCAGCAAGCACACCAGCAGGCTTTCGACGCGAGCGGCGATACCGTCCTGATCGCCTACGACGGCTCCGCCGAAGCCCGTGGCGCCGTGGAGCACGCCGGGCGCTTCCTGTCCGCGAAGAACGCCTACATCCTGACCGTGTGGGAGCCGATCCACCGCCAAGCTGCGCGCGCGGCGGGTATGAGCGGCATGATGCAGCACGATTGGTCCAACGAAACCGGCGAGCAGCCGGAGGACGACGATCCGGCGTACGCAGAGGCAGTGAACATCTGCAACGAGGGCGTGGACCTGGCCAACTCCCATGGTTTTGTCACCGAACCCTTTCTGGTAGAGTCCGGAACAGCTATTTGGAGCGCCATCGTTGACGCTGCCGATGAGCTGGACGTGGATCTGATTGTCACGGGCACCCGTGCCCTGTCGGGTTGGAAATCCTTCCTGCAGTCCAGCGTGTCGGACAGCATCATCAAGAACGCTGGTCGACCCGTATTGATCGTCCCGCCGATCGAAGATGAGGACTAGTTTTCCCAAACGAAGGTCTGCTGGCGTTTCATTGGGTACTATCCACAAGAAGCTAGTACGCTAAAACCACAACAATCCCACTAGGAACAGGAATTAACATGGCTAACGAAACCGCCTCTAACCGTCGCGGCCTGGGCGCACTGGTCGCCTCCGCAGTTGCAGGCCTGGTCCTGGGCGGCGCCGCAACTTTCGGCGCTGGCGCAATGGCCGATACCACTGAACTGCCCACCGACGAACAGATCGCCGTGAACCAGGACAACGCATTCCTGGGCGCCGTCCAGTACGGCGGCCGCATTTCCGAATAAAGGCGCACCATCACGTGCCAACCACGGCGCATCGCCCCCTTTCTCGCCGCGCTTGGGTGTATAGCACCCTCGCGTGGTTTCTTTTCGCATTCCTACAGTCCCCCGGGCTGACCTCGGCCGACACGAAGCTGGACCTGACGGCCAACCCCTGGGGATTCCTCCGCCAAGCGCTGTACCCCTGGACGGATACTTTTCCGCTCGGGCAGCTGCAGAACCAGGCTTACGGGTACCTGTTCCCGCACGGCCTGTTCTTCGCCGTGTTTTCTTTCCTGTCCGGCTGGGTCACGCAGCGCCTGTGGTGGGGGCTGCTGCTGGCGCTCGCGTTCGCCGGCACGGTCCTGCTGCTGCAGCGGCTCGGCATCGGCAGCCGCGGCTCGCGGGTGGTCGCGGGCATTCTCTTCGCGCTCTCCCCGCGGGTCCTCACCACGCTCGGTGCCATTAGCTCCGAGGCGTGGGTGTGCGCGCTGGTGCCGTGGGTGCTGCTGCCCGTAGCAAGTGCGGCGATGCTGGGGCGGGATGCCCAGCTAGACCGCCGCACACGCTCCCACCTGGCAAAATACGCGCTACTTAGCGCCCTAGCCGTACTGTGCCTGGGCGCGGTGAACGCCGTCGCCACCGCCGTGGCCATCCTGCCTGCCGTGATCTTCTGGCTGGGCATGTGCATCCGCCGCCCGCGCGTGGGCCTGTACTTTGCGCTGTGGTGGGTGCCCGCAGGCCTGCTGGCCACGTTCTGGTGGATCGGCCCGCTGCTCCTGCTGGGCAAGTACTCCCCGCCGTTCACGGACTACATCGAGTCCGCATCCCTGACCACCAACTGGATGAACCTCGCGGAGATCCTGCGCGGCACCACCAGCTGGACTCCCTTCCTCTCCTCCGAACGCCAAGGCGGATACGAGCTGGTCGGCGAGCCCGTCTTCGTCGCGGGCACCCTGCTGGTGGCCTTCCTGGGCCTGTGGGGGCTCACCCGCCCGCAGCTGCCTTTCGCCCGCCGCTGGCTGGCGATCCTGCTGCTGGGCGTGGCCGCGATGGTATTCGCCACCGCCCCGATCTCCCCGCTGGCCTCCTGGGGCCGGATTTTCCTGGATGGCGCGGGCGCCCCGCTGCGCAACCTGCATAAGTTCGACCCCCTGGTGCGGTTGGCGCTGGTGGTGGGCATTGCCCACGGCCTGGCGCGCCTGCCCTGGCCGGGGCTTAGCCGCGAACGCTGGGCGCGGTGGCTCCACCCGGAGAAGCACGCGGAGGTTCCCCGCGCCATCGCCATCTGCCTGCTCGTCGTCGTAGTCACCGCCACCGGCTGGTCGGGGCGCATCGCCGCCGCGGACGCCTACCGGAGCGTGCCCGACTACTGGACCGAGGCAGCGGACTGGCTGAACTCGGAAGTCGCCAAAGAAGCCGGAGAAACCCACGCCCCCGCCCGCACCATGATCCTCCCCAAGGCGCGCTTTGCCCGCCAGACCTGGGGAAACACCCGCGACGAACCCGCTCAGCCCCTGTTGGACATGCCGTGGGTCGTGCGCGACTCCGTACCACTTGTGCAACCCGAGGCCATCCGCGGCCTCGACGGCGTGCAGCGGGAGCTGGAAGCCGGCACCGCCATCCCCTCCCTCGCCGCCGCACTATGGCAGCAGGGCGTGGGCTACCTGGCACTGCGCTACGACCTGACCACCGCCGCAGACACCCCAGGCGCCAAGCGGATCGAACGCACCCTCGAGCGCTCCGGCGGCTTCAGCAAGGCCGCCGCCTTCGGCGACGACGAGCAGGTGCGGATCTATCGGGTCGATCCTGTTGCTTCTGACACTGGGGGCACTGGGGGCACTGCGGGTGACCTGCGGATTATTGACGCCGAACGCCTCGACGTCTCCCATTCCAGCGCCGAATCCCTCCCCCGCCTGGCAGCGGCGGACGCGGCCCTGGGTAGGCAGGGTGCGGCGCGGGCGCGTGTGGGGGCGTCACAAGGCAAGGAACTAGAGCTACCCGCGCAAACGGTGACGGACACGCCCGCGCTGCGCGACCACAACTACGGCAACGTGGTGGGCGCGGACAGCGAGATCCGCAGCGAAGACGACCCGGTGCAGGTGCTGAACCCGGTGCGCGACTACCCCGTGCGCGATGCGGACGGGCAGGAGGTTCCGCCGGAGCAGATGACGCGCGTGGAAGGCCGCGGCGAGGTGCGGGTCTCCTCCACCGCCGCGGACCCGACGAGCTTCGGCGGGGCGGAAACGTACTCTTCTGCAACCTCCGCGGTGGATGGTTCACACAGGACCGCGTGGCGGCCGACGGTCGGCAACGTGGCGGGGCAGTACATCGAGTTCCGCATGGACGAGGCATACAACAGGCTGGGCTTGCACCTGGACATTCAGGGCCGGCCTGCGCGTGTGCAGGTGACGACGTACCTTCAGGGCAAGATTGTGTCGGGCACGTCGGCAACCCTTAAGACCGGCGAGACCAACAAGGTGAAGGTGCCCGCCGGGCGGGCCGATGCGATCCGCGTGACGATCGTGGGCTCCTTCGGCGACTTCGGCGTGGCCGAGGCGAAGGTGCTGGCCGATGGGGAGAAGGACGTCACGCCGCGGCGTGTGCCGACGGTGCCCCCGGTGGATGGCGGCGACGACTCACAGGGCAACGCAGGGGCAACAGGGGCAACACTGAACCGGTGGGTATTCGGCCAGGAAATCAGCGAATCCGTCATGCTTCGCGGCTTCGAGGTGCCGGAGGCAATTGGCAACGGTGCGGGCGAGCTGCCGGTCGTGGTGCACACCTCCGAATGCGCCCGCGAGAACCCGGCGCCCGTGACCATCGACGGCAAGGACTACACCTGCGGAGACACCCTGAACCTTCCCGCGGGCAAGCACGTGCTGTCCACCACGGCGCGCTGGGCGGCACTGTCCGTCGCCGAGCCGCTGTACGGCGCGGCGGTGCGGGAAACCCCGGCGGCGCAGCCGGTGGAGCAGGCCAGCCCGCGGGAGCAGCTGGCACCCGGCGAACAGTCCGCCCGCTTGGAGGCCTCGAATAAGAAGCGCGTGCTGTTCAGCCCCTCGCAGGCGAACCCCGGGCGCATCGCCACGCTGGAAGATGGCGGCGAAACCACGCAGCTCACACCGATCACGGTGAATGGGTGGCAGCAGGGCTGGATCGTCCCGGAGGGCAAGTCCGGTCTGGTCACCATCCACTTCGAGGGCACGAAGCTGTACCGCGCGTGGCTGGCCATCGGCCTGGTGGCGGCGCTGGTGCTAGTGGGGCTGTGCATCTTCGTGGTGCGGCGGACCCGCCGGATGCCGGGGCTGCCGGAGGTATCGGCAGCAAACGAGACTCAGGCCACGGGGCGCACCCAACGGAGCCGTGCCTTCCGCCGCGCCATCCTGGCGGGCAAGGCCATCACCGGGGCGGCCGCGTTCCTGGCGCTATTGCTATGCATCCGCGGCGCTTGGGGCAGCGGAAACTACTACGCGGGCGGGTTCGTGGTGAACGGCGCGCTCGCAGTCGTGCTGCTGGCCGTGGTGGTCTCTGTCTTGGCATCCCGCACCGAGCGCCACCAGGAATTAATAGACCGGCGCGCGGGCTCCTCCACCAACGAGTAGCTCAGCGCGGCCACCGGCACGCTCAGCACGAAGGTTGCCACCAGCACCAGGGCGGTGTGCCCGCTGAACAGCGGCACGCCCAGCAGCGGAAACACCAGCGATAGCAGCGACATGTGCCACAGGAAGATCGCATACGACCAGCGGCCCAGCGCCTGCATCGGCGCCGACTCCAGGAACTTCGACCGTGGCGCCAGCGTGTAAGGAACGATCAGCGCGGCGGCGAACACCAGGCCGTAAAGCGTTCGGCGGGCAAACTCCGCCGGCGCCGCGTGCGTCAGGCCCTCCGGTCCGTCCGAGGCCGCGACCGCCAGCGCGCCGATGGCCAGCAACCAGAACACCCAGCGAAACTTCGCTACGAATCGCACCTCCGGCAGCTGGTACCGGGCGTCTATACCCTCGGCCCCATCCTTACCCGTGCGCGCGTAGGCACGATCCTGCACGATAGACTCCAGCTCCGCGCCGAGCAGCCCCACCCCGAACCACGCGATAAACGCAGGTGGCATGATGTGCGGGTTCAATCCACCCGGCGCCGGCGGCTCGGCGAACGCGGGGATGAAGGCCCAACCGAAGCTCGCCGCCGCCACTACAACGATCCACACGATGCGCCATTTTCTTTCTCGACGCCCCCACGCCACCGCAATCACAGGCAGCACTAGGTAGAAAGCCATCTCTACGCACAAGCTCCACAGGTGGGTCAGCCCGCCGATCAGTCCGCCGTCGACGTAGATCTGCACCATGATCACGTTCGAGATCATCTGCCACGCCGTCGGCGAGCCCGCAACCGGAAAGAACAGCAACACAACCGCAACGGTAACCAGGTAGGCCGGGAAGATGCGCCCCAGGCGCTTCACGTAGTAACCCGCCAAGGTCAGCAGATTGTCCTGCGAAGTAGATACCGCAAAGTCCGCGCGGTGGCGACGCCACAGCAGAAACCCGGAGAGGGCGAAGAACACGGGCACAAAGAAATCCGTGCGCGCCATCATGCGGTTCAGCAGGTTCCCCGTATCCGCGCCGGTTTGGAACGCAACGTGCGTGATGATGATGCCGGAGCAGGCAATCGCGCGGAGGCCTTCCAGTGCAGGTAGGAAGGGCGCGGGGCGGGCGGAGGGAATCTTCGTGCTCATCGGGATCAGCTTAACCGACCGGCACGCGAAAACACCCCCGAAGACTTTTCTAGAGAAAAATTCTAAAACTGCGAAGTATCTAGTTTTGATTGGCTAAAGTATTGGAAGCTTTACAGGCTAACTACAGTCACCGGATAGATATAGACAGATAGAGTCAGGAAACCCCATCCTATGAAGAGAATCCTCTCCTCCGTAGCGATCGTGCTCGGTGTAGCCATGCTGGTCTTTGCCATCGCACTGCCCACCTATGTCGTCCCGAAGGGCAAGGTGCTGCCGCTGGACCTCGTATCCACCACCATCACCCCGAAGACCCCCGGCAACCTGCTGGACTCTGGGGCGCTTGCTGCCGGCAAGCCGGTGGGCAACAACAAGGACAAGCCCGAGTGTAAGGGCGACAACCCGCAGGTGAGCTGCTTCATCAACAAGGACTTGGAGATGCAGTCCCAGCGCTTCACCACCGCCCAGGAGCCGTCGGACAAAGAGGTCGTGACCCTCGAGTCCGGCCAGACCCTGTTCCGCACGGACCGGGAAGAGCCGAAGAACCTGATCAGCGCGTCGATCGACCACATCACCCTGGATCGCAAGACCCAGATGCCCGTGCCGGAGCCGACGTCCTCGATCGAGCTGAACGCACCGGCCCTGGATGCAGCTGCCAACGAGGGTAAGGACGAAGAGGTCGAGGCCTCCGTCGCACCGTTCACCCGCCCCGGCATCACCTACCAGTTCCCGATGGGCACGGACCGCAAGTCCTACGACTACTTCGACATGCAGATCCTGAAGACCCAGCCGATCGACTACGTCGGTGAGGAAGAGCAGGACGGCGAGAAGGTCTACCGCTTCGAGCAGACCGTTCCCCCGACCGAGCTGTACCCGGCTCTGCGCGAGCGCCTGGAGGCCGACGGCGAGCTGTCCAAGGGCGACAAGGGTACCCTGGCCGCGCTGCGTCTGAAGTTCCCGGCGAAGGTCTGGGGCATCGACCCGGACGACATCAAGAACAAGGGCGACGAGAAGGCCGAGGAGAAGAAGGAAGACGAGAACGGCGAGGAGGGCGAAGACGGCGAGAAGGAAGAGGACCTCGGCCCCGAGGTTGAGCTGTCCCGCTACTACACCGTCCACCGCGTGCTGCGCGTGCAGCCGGATACCGGCGTGATCGTCAACGGTTCCGAGGAAGTCTTCCAGTACTACGCGCAGGACGACGAAGAGGCGCAGGAGATCTTCGAGAACAAGGAAGAGGAGATCAACAACCCGACCCGTACCGCCGTGTACTTCCCGGGTGCCTGGGATGACGAGTCCCGCGACGGCCAGATGAAGAAGGCCACCGACGGCCTGGAGAAGATCAAGCTGATGGGCACCATCCTGCCGTGGATCCTGGGCGTGGTTGGCTTGATCCTGCTGGTAGTCGGTTGGATAGCTCACCGCTCCGCTCGCCTGGCAGCTAAATAATTCCCGCAATTATTTCCGCTGAACCACTAGACTATTGGCTGTGAAGCCGCAGCCCCCGAAGACCACCGCCAAGCGCGATCGCCGGATCGCGCTGGGGTGGTCTTTCCTCGTCTCTGTCGTCACTTTGTGGCCGTTCTGGCTGGGTCTGCGCCCGGATTCCTCGAAGGCGTTTCTGCTGCGGGACATGTTCGTGCCTGATTCCCTGCCGGAGAACTCCAACAACCTGGGCATCAACGATGGCGCCCCGCGCGCCCTGCCGCAGGATGCGGTGCTGACACTCTTCTCCCCCACCGTCCCCGCTACGCTCCTGGCCAGCGTGCTCGTGCTGGTCTCCTGCCTGATGGGCTGCTACTTCGCCGCCGCGATGGTGCGGGATATGGCGGGCGGGCGGCTTTCCGCGCAGCTGGTTGCGGCTTTGTTTGTGGTGTGGAATCCGTTCGTCATCGAGCGTTTTCTGCAGGGCCAGTGGACCGTCGCAACCGCGGGGATGCTGCTGCCTGCGGTCGCTTTTCTGGCCGCCGCGCGCTCCCACGGTCTGTTGTATGTGGCGATCTGTTTGTGTGGCTTTGTGCCGACAGGTCTGATCCTGGCGCTGATCACGGCGCTGGTGTTCGCACCTTCGCACGGGGAGCGTCTGCGCAGCCTCGTTGCCAGCATCATCGCCGCGTTGCCGTGGTTGCTGCCGGCGATCTGGGTTTCTAACCCTTCGCAGACCCGCTCCGATGCCCTGTCCGCGGCTTTGTTTTCTGCCCGCGGCGAGACCTTCTTAGGCCCGCTTGCCTCCACGATGGGGCTTTCGGGGATTTGGAATGCCGAGGCCACCCCGCCGTCGCGCACCCTGTTTTCAGTGCTCGTGAGCGCGGCCCTGTGCGTGGTGCTGATGCTCGGCTTCAAGGAGCTGTGGCGCGTCTATCGCGGCGTTGCGGTGCTGACTGTCCTTGCCTTAGTGACGCCCCCTCTGCTGGCCACCGGCTGGGGCGTGGACTTAATGGGCCTTGCAATTAGCCACGTGCCCGGCGCGGGCATGTTCCGCGATACCACGAAGTTCGTCTGTCTGGCGATTCCGGGATTTGTGCTGCTGATAGCCGTGGCGGTGGAGCGGATGGACCCGCGCCGCCGCGCTGGGGACGTCCGAGAGACCCCGGCTAAGGCGGACAGTTCCAGCCGTTCGCGGTGGGCGCCGCGTGCCGCGGCGGCCGGCCTGGCTGTGGCGTGCGTGCTGACTGTCCCCGCGTACCCGGCGGATATGGCGCCGCTGAAGCGGGTGCAGATCTCGGAGACGTGGAGCCAGATGTTCACCATCATCTCCGGCGCTCCGAACGGCAAGATTGTGCTGCTCCCGCCGGGCAACTACCGCACCCGCGGCGACCGACCACACGTGGATCCGGGGCTGAAGTTGCTGCCGGGTTCACCGATGGATCCTGGGTTCCTGATCGTCGATGGCCAGGTGGTGGATGGCAACCCGGCCAGCATGGGGATCCTGTCGGACCTGATGAACGGCAAGAACACCCTGAAACGAAATGGCGTGAGCTGGGTGCTGGTGGACTGGTATTCCATCACCGACGGCGCCGCGATGACCAAGGCGCTGCAGGTGCTGAACTCCAAGGGCATCCGGCGCGTACTCAGCTCAGATAACTACGACCTCTACCGGGTGCAGAGCCCCACCCTGCCGCGCTCGCCGGTCCAGGATCGCGCGCCGCTGTTCGTGGGCATGACGTTCTACTGGATGCTCATGATGTGGGGCATGTGCGTGTGGCTGTGGCGCGTGACCCGCCAGCTGCAGATGAACGGCCGCAACCGGCCACTGCCTGACAAGGCTGACAAGGCGGGCAAGGCCGACGGCGCTAACAGCGCTGACTAGCGACCGCGCGCGGACTCCTGGCGCAGCAGATTCTCCCATGCCGCGCCGGTGGCGTCCCAGGAGAACTCCTCGGCCCGGCGCTTCGCGGCCCGGCCCATTTCCCGGCGCTTCTCCGGGTTATCCAGCAGGTATTCGACCGCGTTCATCAGCCCGCCGGGGGAAGAACACAGCAGGCCGGTCTCCCCGTCGATGACGGAATCGCGCAGCCCGGCGGAGGACTCATAGCCGACCGTCGGCACCCCGTGCTGTCCCGCCTCGATCACGGCCAGACCCCAGCCCTCCTTACGCGAGGGCATCACGTGCACAGAGGCGCGGTTGAGGATGCGGTGCTTCAGTTCCTCGGACACGAAGCCGTGGAACACCACCAGCGGCTCAATCCCCAGCTCGCGGGCGTAATCCCGCAGGCGATCGGCCCACCATCCGTCGCCGATAACATCCAGGCGCACGTTCGGGTGGGTGCGTGCCACGGCAGCCAGCGCGTCCAGCGCGTGCTCGATCTGCTTGTGGGGGACCAGCCGAGACAGCGCCACCAGGTGGATCGTCTGCTCCTCGCTGACGTTGTCGGAGTTGGGGCTGGGGGCGTCCGGAATCAAAGAAGGAGCGACCGGATCAATGCCGTTACGAATAATCTCGATGTTGCCGCGCGGCACGCCAAGCTCCACCAGCTCCTCGGCGGAGGGGGCGGAGACGGTGACCCAGCGGCGGCGCCGGTGGATCCACGGCGAGATGGTGGATTCGATCAGCCAGCCGATGCGGGAGAGGATCGGGCCGGCGACGGACCACTGTTCGCGGTGGCAGTGATGCGTCAGAACAACCGTGGGCGCGCCGCTGACCACGGAGGCGAAGAAGGGCACGCCGTTTTGCGTATCCACCACAACGTCCGGGCGGCCAATATCCGCCAGGGACCCACGCCCCCGGCGGGCGGCCAGGATCGCGGCCAGCGCACGCGGGTAAACCGTCAGGTTGCCGCCGCCACGAGAGAAACGGAAATTGCGGCCGACCTGCTGCGATCGTGTGGAGCCGGGATAGTGGGCAGTGCGGAACACCACCTGGTGGCCCTGGTTGGCCAGGTACTCCCCCACGCGCTCCAAGTAACGTTCGCTGCCGCCACCTTCGGGGTGGTTTGTGTCGCGCCAGCAGAGAAGCAGTACTTTCATGATGGACACTATGTTAGTCGCCACCGCCTGCGACTTCGCCGGGTTTGGTGAATCCGTGCAAAGAGTCGGGCGCAACCTGAAAAGATAGACACTCGATGAGCCCGAACAACCACCCCGCCCGCCAGCGCCAGACGCTGAGCGTTTTCCGCCGCCGCGCCACCCTGCGCCGCTCCTTCGGCCTGCTGAACGACTTCAAGTACGAGCAGACCCGCCCCGACATCTTCTACGGCCACCTGGCCGAGGACACGGTCGGGCTGATCCGCGACATTTACGCGGGCGTGCGTGGTGCTGGGCAGGGGCCAGACCAGAGCGAGCCCCTACGCAACACGAAGATCCTGGACGTCGGCGGCGGACCGGGTTACTTCGGCGTGGCCTTCGACAAGGCCGGCGCGGACTACTACACCTGCGAACCCGACGTCGGCGAGATGGCCGCCGCGGGCATCAAGCTGCAGACCTCGGTGCGGGGTTCGGGGCTGGACCTACCTTTTCTTAGTGACGCCTTCGACATCACCTACTCTTCCAATGTCGCCGAGCACGTACCGGATCCGTGGCGGATGGCTGACGAGATGCTGCGGGTGACAAAGCCAGGCGGAGTGATGATCTACAGCTATACGGTGTGGCTGGGGCCATTCGGCGGGCACGAAACCGGGCTGTGGCAGCACTACGTGGGCGGGGAATTCGCCGCCCGGCGCTATGAGAAGAAGATGGGCAAGCCGCCGAAGAACCGCTGGGGCGAGAGCCTGTTCAACGTCTCCGCAGCCGAAGGCCTGGAGTACGCGCGCAAGGTGCACGGCGAAAGTGCCGAATTAGTGGCCGCGTTCCCGCGCTATCACCCCTGGTGGGCCTGGTGGATGGTGCGCGTGCCGGGGCTCCGCGAGTTCGCGGTTTCCAACCTGGTGCTGGTGTTTCAGAAGCGCTAGGACTACCCCCAATTCAGCGGGGGCACCTTCTAGGGGCAGAAAAAGACATAAGACTACAACTATTTCCCCGAAGAACGGGTAATGTGGCGTGAGACACAAGTTTAGTGTTGCGACCTGCTAGGTCACTGGATTCATGAGCCGCTGGATTCATGAACCACTGGATTCATGGGCCACTGCCCTAGCCGATCACTGCACGAACGGATCACTGTCGAGAACGATAGGAAATAGGACTGACATGACCAGTAACACTGGCGCCCCTGAGGCATTCATTTACGACGCCGTCCGCACCCCCCGTGGAAAGGGCAAGCCGGGCGGTTCCCTGCACACCGTAAAGCCCGTTGACCTGCTCTCCGGCCTGATCGAATCGATCATCGAGCGCAACCCGGGCATCGACCCCAACCGCATCAGCGACGTCATCGCTGGCTGTGTCACCCCCGTCGGCGACCAGGGCATGGACATCGCCCGCACCGCCGCACTGAACGCCGGCCTGCCGTACACCGCCACCGGCTTCCAGGTGAACCGCTACTGCGCCTCCGGCCTGACCGCCGTGAACCTGGGCGCACAGAAGATCCGCTCCGGCTGGGACGACCTGGTCTTCGTCGGCGGCGTGGAGTCCATGTCCCGCGTCCCGATGGGCTCCGACGGCGGCGCCCTGGCAATGGACCCGGCCTCCAACTTCTACAACGACTTCATCCCGCAGGGCATCTCCGCTGACATCATCGCCAGCCTGGACGGCCTGACCCGCGAGGACCTCGACACTTTCGCCGCCCGCTCCCACGAGCGCGCATCCAAGGCCTGGGAAGAGGGTCGCTTCGACCGCACCGTCGTTCCGGTGAAGGACCAGAACGGCATCACCCTGCTGGACCGCGACGAGACCATCCGCCCTGGCACCACCGTCGAGGGCCTGTCCGGCCTGAAGCCCGCCTTCGCCATGATCGGCGACCAGGGTGGCTTCGACGCTGTCGCGCAGACCAAGTACCCGCAGCTGGAGCGCATCAACCACCTGCACCACGCCGGTAACTCCTCCGGCATCGTCGACGGCGCAGCCCTGCTGGCCATCGGTTCCGAGCAGGCCGGTAAGGACTTCGACCTGACCCCGCGCGCCCGCGTTGTCTCCGTCGCCACCTCCGGTGTGGAGCCGACCATCATGCTGACCGCCCCGGCACCGGCCTCCCGCGCCGCTCTGGCAAAGGCTGGCCTGAAGCCCGAGGACATCGACATCTGGGAGATCAACGAGGCATTCTCCTCCGTCGTCCTGCGCGCACAGCGCGAGCTGAACATCCCGGACGAGAAGCTGAACGTCTCCGGTGGTGCCATCGCCATGGGTCACCCGCTGGGTGCAACCGGTGCGATCATCACCGGCACCGCCGTCGACGAGCTGCACCGCACCGGCGGCCGCTACGCCCTGATCACCCTCTGTGTCGCAGCCGGCATGGGTGTGGCCACGATCATCGAGCGCGTCTAACCGACCTTCCCGCAGACCAAAACACAAGAAACACTCAATTTTCCTCTGACAACCTCCCGCGGACGCAAGCGTGAGGGCGTCAATAAATAAAACAAGGAGCATCACACATGAGCATGTTCAAGTGGGACCAGGATGGCGACGGCATCGTAACCATCACCATGGACGACCCGAACCAGCCGGTCAACACCATGAACGACACCTTCCAGGGCGAGCTGCCTGAGCTGGTGGAGAAGCTGCAGGGCGCAGTGGAATCCGGCGAGGCCAAGGGCGTGGTCATCACCTCCGCGAAGAAGACCTTCTTCGCCGGCGGCGACATCAAGTCGATGATCAAGTCCACCCCGGAAGACGCAGAAGCAATCACGAAGCAGATCAACGGCATGAAGGCCGGTCTGCGCGCAATCGAGACCCTCGGCGTGCCGGTCGTCGCTGCCATCAACGGTGCGGCGCTCGGCGGTGGCCTGGAGATCGCTCTGGCCACGCACCACCGCATTGCTTCTGACGCCAAGGGCCTGAAGGTTGGCCTGCCAGAGGTCACCCTGGGTCTGCTGCCGGGTGGCGGCGGTGTGACCCGCGTGGTCCGCATGCTGGGCATCCAGGACGCACTGATGAAGGTCCTGACCACCGGCCGCCAGTTCCGCGCAGAAGACGCACTGAAGACCGGCCTGATCGACGAGGTCGTCCCGGCAGACCAGCTGATCGACGCTGCCAAGAAGTGGATCAAGGAGAACCCGGAAGCATCCCAGCCGTGGGATCAGAAGGGCTTCAAGATCCCGGGCGGCACCCCGACCAGCCCGAAGCTGGCACAGTTCCTGCCCTCCTTCCCGGCTAACGTGACCAAGCAGATCAAGGGCGCACCGATGCCGGCTCCGAAGGCCATCCTGAAGGCCGCCGTTGAGGGCGCACAGCTGAAGAACATCGAAGAGGCCCTGGCTGTGGAGACCCGCTACTTCGTGGAGCTGGTCACCGGCACGACCTCTAAGAACATGATGCAGGCATTCTTCTTCGACCTGCAGTACTGCAACGGTGGCGGCTCCCGCCCGAAGGACGTTGAGAAGAAGCAGTTCAAGAAGCTGGGCATGGTTGGTGCCGGCATGATGGGCGCAGCGATCGCCTACGTGGCAGCGAAGGCTGGCATGGAGGTCGTGCTGAAGGACATCAAGATGGAGGCTGCCGAGAAGGGCAAGTCCTACTCCGAGGGCCTGGAGGCCAAGGCGCTGAAGCGCGGCAAGACCACCGAGGAGAAGTCCAAGGCTCTGCTGGACCGCATCAAGCCTTCCGTCGATTACTCCGACCTGTCCGACTGTGACATCGTGATCGAGGCCGTGTTTGAGAACACCGAGCTGAAGCACAAGGTCTGGGCAGAGATCGAGGCAGCCGTGCCGGAGGATTGCGTGCTGGGCTCCAACACCTCCACCCTGCCGATCACCGAGCTGGCTACCGGCGTGAAGCGCCCGAAGGACTTCATCGGTATCCACTTCTTCTCCCCGGTAGACAAGATGCCGCTGGTGGAGATCATCAAGGGCGAGGAGACCTCCGACGAGACCCTGGCTGCGGCCCTGGACTTCACCGGCCAGATCCGCAAGACCCCGATCGTCGTGAACGACTCCCGCGGCTTCTACACCTCCCGCGTCATCGGCTTCTTCCTGAACGAGGCTATGCGCATGCTGGCTGAGGGCATCGACCCGGCCGTCATCGAGGCCGCTGGCCGCCAGGCTGGCTACCCGGCACCGCCGCTGCAGCTGCAGGACGAGCTGAACCTGAAGCTGGCCCGCAAGATCGGCGCCGAGACCAAGGCAGCTCAGGAGGCCGCTGGCCTGACCGTCGACGACGGTGGCGTGACCGAGATCGTGGACAAGATGCTGGACGAGTACGACCGCCCGGGCAAGCTCGAAGGCAAGGGCTTCTACGAGTACAACGAGGAAGGCCGCCGCACCGGCCTGTGGCGCGGCCTGTGGGACGAGCTGGGCGCCGGCAAGGTGAAGGTCGCCGACGGCGAGTCCACCGTTGCAGGCACCGGCCTGGACACCGCTGCCGCCGGCGCAGCCCAGAAGGCCGCCGCTGACCCGAGCGGCGTGGCTGCTGGCTCCAACGTTCCGGCTGACGCGCCGGCCTTCATCGACCTGGTGGAGCGCCCGCTGTTCGCCGAGGCTCTGGAGACCCAGAAGTGCATCGACGAGGGCGTGCTGACCTCTGATGCGGATGCCAACATCGGCTCCATCATGGGCATCGGCTTCCCGGCCTGGACCGGCGGTACCCGCCAGTACATCAAGAACTACGACCGCCCGGCCGCCGCTACCCTGCCTGAGGGCAAGGTCGCGGATCGCGACGGTGGCGACTACCCGACCCGCGGCGTTGCAGGCTTCGTTGCCCGCGCCGAGGAGCTGGCCGCTAAGTACGGCGAGCGCTTCACCCCGCTGGAGTCCCTGAAGAAGTAGTTCTTCTATCGCCCCAGAGCTAGGCCTCCGGGCGAGCCTCCAGGGCGAGAACGCTTAAAGCCCCCAACTCCCTTCGCGGATTACCTCCGCTGGAGTTGGGGGCTTAGTTCATACGCGGGTAGGGCGCCTAGCGCTTAGCACCTAGCGCCAAGCGCTTAGCGTCTAGCGCCTAGCGCTTGCGGCTGTAGGCGAGGGCAACACCGCCACCGCCCAGGGCTATCAGCATTCCCACAACAAGGCTGTACCAGATCAGGTTACTGCTCGAGTCGGACTCCTCGCTGTCCTTTTCCTCGGATTCGTCGGCCTGCTTGGAGTTGTCTTCACTGTCCTCGTCCTGCGGATGTGAGGCCTCGGAGAACGTCGGGCCGGGGATCTTCTCCCCCGTGAGCTCTGTAGTGAGCTCATAGGTGGCGGCCTCGTTCTTCACCTCTGAAACGTCCCGGTGTTCGCCGCCACCCCAGCTGTTGTTGAAGAAAACCACGATGTACTGGTCCCCATCCAGCCAAGATTTCCGCGCCGCAACATCGCTCGGTTGTTCCTCACCATCGCCCACCATGTTGCGATAGTTCAGCCTGGCGGCGTGGCCGAAGGCAACGGACTGGCCCTCAGTGTGCGGGTTGACGGATTGACTTTCCTGCAAAGAAGCTGCTTGTCGCACAGAGTTTAGGGTCCGTACCTGCAATTGAGAGATGCGCGCCAGCTCCTTGTCAGGAGCCGCGACCAGCTTCATCCCACCCCGCAGCTTCTGCCCATACTCAGCCTTGATCTTGTACACGTGAGTTTCGCCCGGCACGATGTCGGCCTTCACCGTAGACTTTCCGTCTGCCTTGAGCTCCGTGGCGTCGTGGAACCACGCCCCTGGCTTCACCGTCTCTACGTCTTCGGCCGCTTGCGGGGCATCCTCACGGGAGTAGCTCTCTTCCTCGAAAGGCTCCGGAACACCATTGAGGTCTTCGTTCGCGAAGCGCTTGATGGTGACCTCCGCGGGGATCTCCTGTCCCTCGTACGGGCCACTCTTTCGAACTACCTTGAACTTGAAGTCGCCTGCCGGGCAGTCTTCGCCCGCTCGCTTCGTTGTGTAGGAGGCAAAGTACGGCCCGTTGGAGTCGATAATCCCAGTGTCTCCACTGTTGTCCAGGTAGCAATCTAGATCCTCTGCGTCCAACTTGAGCGCGAAGTTGGACTTCCCCAGCCCATCGCCCTGGGAGGGCGGAGGCATCGTGGCCACGCTGAGCGCCAGGCGCTCGCCTTCGGCGATGGGGGTACTGAAGTACTCGGCGCCGTCCTCGTCCGCCCGGTCGCCATCGGACTTTTCACGCAGCTTCGTAGAGAAAGTCTCCACATCGGCCGGCACCTTAGCCGCCGATGAGTAATCATCGCCTCCGCTGATCTCCTCCGCTTCAGTCTCAGTGGTCTGGGCCGTGCGGGTAGTCAGCCGCTTCATGGAATCAGCCAAACTCACGGTGTCCTTGGCATCCATGTACTCGCCGCCGCCTGCCTCGGCGATGCACTCCAGCTCCTTGCGGGCCTTGGAGTCCACTAGGAAGCCGACGGTGTTGATGGTGAGGTCAATGCCTTCCTTCTTTAGGTCCTTGGCGACTTCGCACACCGGTGGCGGGGCGCACGTGTCCTCGCCGTCTGATACCAGCACGATCGAGCGCTCGCCGTCCTCCGGCAGTTCCTTGGCGGCTTGCCTCAAAGCCGGCCCCATCGGCGTATGACCGGAAGCCTCCACCTTTCCGACCTCCGCAGGAATCTTGGTTACGTTCCCCTTCTCCACTGGCAGCAGGGTTTTAACGTCCTTGCAGCCAGCCTCGCGCTCTTCCGGCGAGTTGCCGACCTCCGTGCCGTAGACCATGAATCCCAACTCCGCGTCGCTGGGCACGGCCACAGAAAACATCTGCGCCGCGTCCTTTGCAGCGGCCAGGCGCGTCTGTCCGTCGGCGTCCGGGGTCTTCATCGACCCGGAGGCATCCAGAATCAGCATCGTCGGTGGGATGTTCTTACCTTCATCCTCCGCCTGGGCTTCCTGGGCCGGCGGCGCGACGATTGCCATCAGCGCCGCGATCAGCGCAACCGCGAATAGCAGCGAGCTTCTTCTTTTAGTCATCGATTTAAACCCTTCGGTAATCCTTGAGGATCACCTTATATCGAAGGGAAAACCATGACAGGCCTTTTCAGGTTAGCTAGTCCTTGACTTCCGTCTTGTGCAGCTGCGCGTCCAGATCCTCCGGATCCAGGTTCGCCTCGGAGAACGCGCTGGTCAGCGGCAGGCGCAGCTCGAGGTCGGTCCCTGGGCAGAGTTCGATCTTTCCCTCTTCCAGGGTGAAGTCCAGCACGTGCCCGCCGACGGTGCGCGAATCGTCGATGAAGTGCACGTGGCATCCGGGGACGGAAATCCCCTTCTCGTAAACCGGCGTGCGGAAGCCCGCGATAATTCCCGTGACGTCGGTGAAGTGTTGCTCGGCGTCATCATCCGTCGCCTCAACCATCGGCCGGTAGGGCGGCTTCTGCTTCACGACCGTGCGGGTGACCACGCTGCTGAAGTGCCCGGTAATGCGGACGGCGTACATGTAGTTCGAGGAGGGCGTCATGCCGTCGATGAACTTCGACAGGTCCGCGCGGCGAATGTTCTGCGGGGCGCGGCGGCGGATGCGGGGCACGAAGTTCGTGGCCACGGCATAGGGACTGCGGGTTTCCAGATCGGCGCGGGTGGCACTGCCGTCGTGGCGCAGCTGGTAGCAAACGCCGTCGATGATGACCATCTCGCCATCCAGCGCGTCGAACGTCCCCAGCCCGAAATTGCCCTTGCCCAGCAGCTCGCCGACGGTCATCTCGCCGTCGTAAATGCCGTCCAGCAGGGCGGTCATCAGGGAGTTCTGGAAGATTGTGTGCCTAGTTACCGGTGAGTCGCTCATGTGCCCATTGTTGCCGTGCTCGCCCATTGCTCGCTTTTCTTAGTGACGCCCCTCTCGCCCCAACCACCCCCAATGCGGGGCGGTGGGGACCGAATAGGCTGCTGGTGGCCTAGCTGCCCTTCTTGACGGTAATGGTCCAACCAGCGTCGGTGGTCTGCTCAAAGTTCGTGACTTCGTGGCCATCGGTGGCAGCCCACCGCGGGATGGCATCGGTGGCTTGGGTGCAGTCGAAGTCAATCTGCAGCGAGTCCCCGACGGACAGGTCGGCCATTGCCGCCTTCGCGTCCACCAGTGGGAACGGGCAAACCGCACCAAGGGTGTCGAGCTTGTAAGTCCGGTCGCCGACCAGCTCGAGATCACTGTCTCTGCCGAGGTCACTGTCCCCGCCGATGCCACTCGATTCGGCGCTTTCCGCAGCCGTGGTCTTTCGATCCAGCAGCAGGGTGCCCGTGGTTTGGAAGCCCAGCTGCGCCGCCATGGCCTTCTGCTCTGCAGCGGACTGTACGGACTGTGCAGGCTGTACAGACTGTGCGGTGCGCGGGGAAGACTGCGTCTGGCTCGGTTGGTTGGGCGTCGGGTTAGACGCCTGGCCCGGCACCGCATCGGTGGGCTTGAGCCACAGCTTGGCGGCGATGCCAATTCCGATGGCGATGAACAGCAGCGCAACCCAGCCCTGGTAGCTGAACAGGGAGGTCTGCACCATGCCGTTGCCCACGGTGCAGCCGCCGGCAGCGGAGGCGCCCACGCCCATCAGCACGCCACCGATGACGGAGCGAACAGCCTGCTCAGCGGAGGGAACGCGCAAACGGAATTCACCGGATGCCTTGGCGGCAAAGAAGGCGCCCACCAGCAGGCCGAGAACCAGCATGACTCCCCAGTCCACCGTATCTTCGCCGCTGACGAGGAACTTAGACAGGTTGGACGATGGGCTGGTGATGCCGAGCCCGTCGTTGCGGCCCGTCGCTGCCGACAGCGGCCATGCGAGCACACCCAGCGCGCCGATGATGGCCGCGGTGGGGTAAAAGTGCCAGGGCTTTTCCGCCAGTAGGTGCGCGAGGCCTGTCTTCTTCGGCTTCAGGGTCGCCATCTTCGGCGCCTTAGCTTCCTGAGCGAGGAAGTGGCGGGTAAGGAAAGCAACCCCTAGCGTGAATGGGATGACGAGCCACCACACGGAGAGCCCCAGAGACCCGTGGATGGTGGTGATGGGCAACTCCCAGCTGCGCAGTCCCTCGTTGAGTGCGTCAAGCGAGCCGCCCTTCATAGCGGCAGCGCTGCCTGCGTAGAAGACCAGTGCCAGCCACGAGCCGATAAGGCCTTCGGCGGAGCGGTACCACGTGCCGGATGCGCAGCCGCCCGCCAGCACGATGCCCATGCCGAAAAGCAGACCACCCAGCACGACGGCGAGCGGTGCGAACTGCTTGTACTCGGGCGTAATTACTCCCGCAGTTGTGAGCGCGGCCAGGCCGACCGCATGTACTGCGATGACGATAAGCAGGGCGGTGAAGCCCCGCCAGGTCTTATTCAAGAAAATGTCGCGAATCATGCCGGTTACGCAGAACCTGCCGCGTTGCATGACCCAGCCAAGGACAGCACCTAAAGCCAATCCGGTGACAATCATGGGTTCCCCTACTCCAAACTAAAAATGAACCGATCTGTCTGTCTGTTTGAATGCGCAATATTAGCCCCCCGGGCAACTCTCCCTCAAGCCCTAAGAGAGGTTCATCACATACGAAGCCTCGCAAACCGCACGCAAGGCCCCATAAATCAGCATTGATAGCGACCTCCGATTTAAACCCATAGCTCGCTACCAATTTAAACCTATCAATCCTTGACTTTTACAAAGTCATCGCTATAATGGGTGGTGGATCGCAATCAAGCAGCCCACATTGCCGCCCCCGATAATCCACTTCAACTTCAAAACAAGACTGAAGAAAATCGGTAGGCTTTGTGGCGACGGTTGTGAATAACTGCCAACTAACACCCGAAACCAAGCCCCCAAGGAGGCACAGCATGTCCCTCATCAACACCGAGATTCTGGATTTCAAGAACCCCGCTTTCTTCAACGGTGAGTTCACCGAGGTTTCCAAGGACGACGTCCTGGGCAAGTGGTCCATCTTCTTCTTCTACCCGGGCGACTTCACCTTCGTCTGCCCCACCGAGCTGGGCGACCTGGCTGACCACTACGAAGAGCTGAAGGGCCTGGACGTAGAGGTTTACGCCGTATCCACCGACTCCCACTTCGTGCACAAGGCATGGCACGCAGAGTCCGAGCAGGTCGGCAAGGTTAACTACTACATGCTGGGCGACTCCACCGGCCAGCTGACCAACAACTTCCAGAACATGCGTCCCGGCGCCGGCCAGGCAGACCGCGCAACCTTCCTGGTAGACCCGGAGGGCAAGATCCAGTACATCGAGCAGACCGCCGAGGGCATCGGCCGTGACGCTTCCGAGCTGGTCCGCAAGGTCAAGGCCGCTAAGTACGTTGCAGAGCACCCGGGCGAGGTCTGCCCCGCCAAGTGGGAAGAGGGCGAAGACACCCTGACCCCGGGCATCGACCTGGTTGGCAAGATCTAACTTCCCCTTCCACTCCCCCGCCGCACCCAGGCGGGAAACCCACGGCGGGCCGGGCTTTCCACTTGCGGATCCCGCCCGCCGTTTTTAGCGCCTTTAACCCACCAACAAATCCCCATCCCCCGAAGAACCCACGTGTGGCGCGCATCCCCTTGGGGTGGCGTCAATAAACAAAGAAAGAGAGCACCCCATGGCTAAGCAACTACTGGACGACAACCTGCGCAAGCAGCTCGGCCAGCTCGTCCCCCGCATCACCAAGGACATCGAGCTGGTGTACAGCCTGGACGACCGTTCGGCCTCCGAGGACCTGGAGAAGCTGCTGCAGGACATCGCCGGGCTATCCGACAAGATCACTGCCCACCGCGACGACGACGCGCACGAGCGCAAGCCCTCCTTCAGCATCGTCCGCACTGGTAGCGACATTTCCGTGGCCTTCGCGGGCATCCCGATGGGCCACGAGTTCAGCTCCCTGGTGCTGGCGCTACTGCAGGTCGGCGGCAACCCGATCAAGGAAGACCAGGACCTGATCGAGCAGGTAGAAAACCTGGACGGTGACTACGAGTTCGTCACCTACATGTCCCTGACCTGCCAGAACTGCCCGACCGTCGTACAAGCGCTAAACACCATGGCGGTGCTGAACCCGCGCATCAAGCACACCGCAGTGGAGGGCTCGCTGTTCCAGGACGAAGTCAAGGAGAACAACGTCCTGGCCGTGCCGACCATCTACCTGAACGGCGAGGAGTTCGGCCAGGGCCGCACCACCATCGAAGACTTCGTGCGCAAGCTGGACACTGGTTCCGCCGCGCGCGAGGCGAAGAAGCTGAACGAGAAGAAGCCCTACGAGGTGCTGGTCGTTGGCCAGGGCCCGGCGGGTGCAGCGGCCTCCATCTACGTTGCCCGCAAGGGTCTGAGCGTCGGCCTGATCGGCGAGCGCTTCGGCGGCCAGGTGCTGGACACGAACTCCATCGAGAACTTCATCTCCGTACCCTCCACCGAGGGGCCGAAGCTGGCGGCGGAGTTCGAGGAGCACGTCGGCCAGTACGACATTGACGTGGTGAAGGCCCAGGCCGCGACCGGCTTGACCCCTGCTACCGAGGAGGGTGGCCTGCACACGGTGCACTTTGGAGATGACGCCACCCTACGCGCCCGTGCCCTGGTAATCGCCACGGGCGCACAGTGGCGAACCCTGGGCGTTCCAGGCGAGGAAGAGTACCGCAACAAGGGCGTGACCTTCTGCCCGCACTGCGACGGCCCGCTGTTCAAGGGGAAGTCCGTGGCCGTGATCGGCGGCGGAAACTCGGGCATCGAAGCCGCGCTGGACCTGGCAGGTGTGGTGAAGCACGTGACGGTTCTGGAGTTCGGCGAGGCCTGCCGCGCGGATGACATCCTGATGCAGCGCGTGGAGGAAACCGCGAACATCGACGTGATTACGTCGGCAGCTACGACGGAGATCGTGGGCGACGGCAAGAACGTCACCGGCCTGACCTACACGGACCGCACTAACGACGAGTCGAAGTCGCTAGACGTCGCGGGCGTGTTCATCCAGATCGGCCTGGTGCCGAATACCCAGTGGCTGGGCGAGAGTGGCCTGGAGCTGAACAAGATGGGCGAGATCGTGGTGGACGAGCACAATGCCACCAACATCCCTGGCGTGTACGCCGCCGGCGACTGCACGGAAGTGCCCTTCAAGCAGATCGTGATTGCCCAGGGTGCTGGCGCAAACGCTGCGCTGGGTGCGTGGCAGTACACGGTGACTGCGCCGAAGGCGTAGGGGACTAACTGGTTTGGCGGCCTGGCTGGCATGGTGGCCGCCAGGCCTTCAGTTCAAATGTCGCTAGAACGGGAATGCGTTACTGCAAACAATTTGCACTACTGCAAAACCGCAGGTCAGAGACTTTCCGCCAGAAGGGTGCCCATGGCACACGGTTGCGCATTCCCGTTCTAGCGACATTTCCGCCCCTGAAGCCCCATTTTCAGCACCTCGGCACACCTCGATCTACCCAGGCCGACACCCCAGCACATCTCGATCTACCCAGGCCAACGCCCAGCACACCCCATCCACCCAGACTGACTCCGCTCTGCGCTGTCGAGCGCACCCATAAAGCCCAACACTGGGGCTTAATTGTCGGAAAAGTTGCAGAACGTTATTGGGTACATTTTTCATCTACATAAAATGCCTGGTCAGAGCGTTCTCCGCAACCAGAGATGTGTCCCGAGATTTACGTTTTGCAACTTTTCCGACAATTCCGCATCCCAGAACCCCTCCGTGGAGCAGGTTCAACCGTCCACGGGGGAGCTAGCTCCCTCCCGCCAAGACGAACCCGCCACTCCCACCCCTCCCGAGGAAGCCTGCAAGACTTCCGATCGCTACTTTAGGTCCTTTCTTCACCCCTTTCCGACCTACACAGCACCCCAGGAAACTCGGCAATTACTGACAGCATGGCGCAAATATCAAGCGCTAGCAGACCGCGCCAAACCCAGCGGAAATAGCGGAAGTGTGAGTACTATTTAAGAAACTTAATGCAATTCTCACTACCAGCAAAGGACCACCATGCGTTTGCGCTCCGCCCTCAC
>NZ_JAKMUT010000011.1:0-32635 GCF_027570065.1 Corynebacterium evansiae
AGGAAGCGGACAACTTCGCCCAGCGCATCGTGCTTATGCACGAAGGCGAAATTGTTGCCGACGGCACCACCGACGAGCTGCGAAACATAAGCGCCAACCGCGTGGTTAGCGCCGAGTTCCCAGGTGGATTCCCCGAGCTATCGAGCCTTAGGGGCGTCATAAAGAGTGAAGTAAACGGCCGTCGCCTTCGTATAACAACCAACGACTCTGACGCGCTTGCCCGGTACCTGTTGACGGAAACTGACGCCCGCGATCTCGACATCACCAGCCACAGCCTGGAGGACACATTCCTTGCGCTGACGAACGAAAACCAGGAGGCCTAGAGCAATGAACACCACCCTAAAATTCGCCGGCCACGAGCTACTACGCCTGCGCCGGGACATGACCACCTTGTTCTTCAGCGTCGGTCTGCCAATCTTCTTCTACCTGATTTTCGGCGCAATGCAGGAATATGGCGATCAGGAAATGAACGGCGGAAACGTCTCCGCGTTCGTCATGCTGGGCATGGCCTTCTACGCCGGCGTAGTAGGCGCGGTCGGCGCAGCGGGTACTTCCGTGACAGATAACCGCAGTGGTTGGGGCAGGCAGCTGGCCCTTACTCCCCTGCGCCCGTGGCAGCTAGCCTTCGCCAATGGCCTGAGCATCGCCGTGCGTGCGGTGCTGCCAATCGTAGCCGTGTTTATAGTCGGCGGGCTAACCCGGGCCCACATGCAGGCCGACCAATGGGCGTTGAGTTTTGTCGCATGTGTACTGTGTGCCATACCTTTCGGCTTCTACGGCTTGGCGTGGACGCTGGTGGTTCCGAAAGAGAACACGGTTTCCATCGCCACTGCATCCATCGTGATCCTGGCCTTCGCCGGAAACGTTTTTATGCCACTCAGCGGATCGCTTCTGCAGGTAGGCCGTTTCACCCCGATGTATGGCGCAATGACGCTAGTTCGCTGGCCGCTGGCCGAAGGCGCTCAACTGCTCGACCACGGATTCATCAACGACCCGATGTGGTACGCCTGGGTTAGCATCGCGGTATGGACGGCGATTTTCGTGGGAGTCTGCTTGCTCATGAGCAAGCGCGACAAGGAGCGCAACTAATGCGCCCTTTTGACGGGTTTCAGTTGAACTCCGCCATCTTCGCCTCGATATGGCTGATATTCCTGGTGCCCGTCGCTCTGCAGGTTTACACAGGGGAAGGATTCGCCACTACGGCGAAGGCCTGGATGACTATATGCCTGCTGGCTTTCGGCACGTTCTACTTCTACGCCTTCGGCTCTCTGCGATACTTCCCCCGCGCCTGGGGAACACTAGCGCGGGCACTGCTGCGCTGGGGCATACTGCTATCCATTGCGTTGGCCAGCGTGCCAGCGATGCAGGCTGGCGCGGTGGCCTTTGCCCCCTACCTGGCCGCGATGTTGGGATTCACGGTGACGCTGCGGAAGGCACTGCCGATCGTGGTGGCGACAGGTGTACTCGGGGCCGTCGCGGTGTGGAACTGGTGGCCGGACGACCTTACCTGGACTGCATTCACCCTTTTCGTCATGCCACTGATGCTCGTCGCACTTGGGATTTTCAGCCAATACGACGAATCCCGCCACAAGCTGCGGCACGAGCTGGACTTGGCGCAGCAGCGGGAGGATATCGCCACGGACGTGCACGACCTACTGGGCCACTCGCTGACGGTGATCAATTTGAAGTCCGAGGTCGCCAGGCGGGCGATGGATAATAACCCCGAGCAGGCCAAACAGGAGCTCAAGGAGATCAGCGACCTCTCCCGCCTAGCTCTAGCGGAGGTGCGTTCGACGGTCACCCGCATGCGCACACCCACCTTCGCCGGTGAGCTGCAGGCGGCGCGCCGGGCTTTGGAGACTAAGGGCGTCACTGCGCATCTACCCGAACTCCTGCAGGCACCGGGCGCCCACGACACAGTGTTTTCCTGGGGTCTGCGTGAGCTTACGACGAACGTGGTGCGGCACTCCGGTGCGAGCACGTGCTGGGTGAGCGTCACCGCAGACAAGCTGCAGGTCACCGATGACGGCTGCGGGTTCAACAGTGAGGCCACACAAGGCACCGGCGGCCTGGCCGGCCTGCGGGAGCGGGTCGAAGAAGCCGGCGGTCGGCTGATCGTACGCCGCGAGCGGGACCTGAGTACCGTGTTGATCACTATGGAAGGCGACGACGCACTGATCGACGACGGCGCAATGGCAAAGGAGGCCACCCGATGAACATTCGAGTACTCCTCGCCGAGGACCAATCGCTCGTGCGCGGGGCGCTGATCGCGCTGCTCAACGCTGAGCCGGACATCGAAGTAGTTGCCGAATGTGCGACCGGGACCGAGGCCGTGGCTCTGGCGCAGGAGCAGCCCATCGACGTGGCCCTGCTAGACATCGAGATGCCAGGGCTGAACGGCATCGATGCCGCGAAGGAGCTTGCCGGGAATCGGTGCCGCTGCCTGATCGTGACGACCTTCGGCAAGGCCGGGTACGTCAAGCGTGCGATGGAGGTGAGCGTGGACGGGTTCATCGTTAAGGACACGCCTCCCGAGGAGCTCGCCGACGCGATCCGACGGGTCCATGTCGGCCTGCGCGTTATCGACCCGACGCTCGCCCAGGAAAGCCTATTGACGCCCGATAATCCCCTTAGCGAGAGGGAAACCGAGGTGTGCCAGCAGATCTTCGAGGGCAAGAGCTCCCCTTCCATCGCCAAGGCGCTGCACCTTTCGCCGGGAACTGTGCGGAATCACATCTCCAGCATCATGGCGAAGACGGGTGCCGGGAATCGCTACGAGGCGGCGCACCTAGCGAAGACGAACGGGTGGATCTAACCAGTAGAGTTTCATTTATGGAGCTTCCCCAGGGACGTCTGCTCGACGTAAGCGATATGGATTCCCTAGCGTCGTGTTTCGCTGGTGGGCAATCTAGGTGCGGGGTGTACCGCATCCGTTTCAGTAATGGTGACGCCTACTGCGGCCAGACCAAGGACATGGTCACCCGCTTCAACAAGCACCACCGAACCTACGACGATATTGTCGCAGTCGAGTTCTTTCCGATGCCGGAGAAGGATCTGAATGAGGCTGAAAGAGCGCTGATCTCGGAATCGGAACGGGATACCTCGCTACGAAACGTCATGCTGACAGGGCGGCCACGGGGTGAGGGTGACGCGATGTTCGTCTCTGTGGAAGGCAAAACCATTAAGCTGCCGTGGGACAAGGAGCGTGCGAAGGGTGCGGCCACGTCCTTAGAAGAGGCCACCGATAAAAAATTCTTGCAGCTTCTCTCCCACCCTGAGATCGACCTCATTCGGTTCGTGTTGGGCTGGTATATCGCAGAGACCATTCCCGATGCAGCCGCCTCGTCGCGCCAGCTGTGGACTGTCAGCTGCATGCCGTCCACTAGCCGGACTAAAACACAGCAACGACTCCTGACACTATCCTGCGGAAATCTCGAGGTCTTGTACATCATCGCAAGTAGAACACTGGATGTTAAGGACGATGACTATTTCGTAGAGGTCGTGATTAATACGAGCTTGGACGAAGAACCAGAAAAATTTTTTGATCCCGAAGCTAAGGCTTTCTCACGGTGGCTCGTAGAAAATGGCCGGTACCAGGCAGAGGAAGTCACTCGGTTCGTATTCCCGCTCCAGAACCTCGCATTAGTTTTAGCCAAAGAAATCGAGTTTCCGCAGTACAAAAATTTTTTGGCAGCCGCCTACGAGCTCAACGTCCGTCTCATGCGCCGCGGCTCCACCATGTATTCGCGCTTCCACCACGAGCGACTCGCAGAACTCTTCATAGCCGAGGCAGCGATTTGGGATGCTGACAGAACTCGCGCTGCCGAGTAGCTGAACGGCTGTTAGGTTTATGTGAGTTACTTCACGACTCCACCGCAGCACTCACGACTCGCAGTTAGGAATACATGAAGACATCCCTCACCTGGCGCAAGACCGCTGCCGCAGCAGTGGCCGCCATCGTTTCCCTCGGCTCCGCCGGCACCGCAGCTGCTGCGCAGGGCTCCATCGCCGGATCGTCCTTTAACTTCGGCTCCTCTATCGCAGGCTCCTCCCAGCCCCAGCCAAGCAAGCCACAGGGCTTCGACCTGCAATCCCACCGTGGTGGCCGCGGCGAACACACCGAGCAATCTCGCAAGGCATTCGAAGAGTCCGTGAAGATGGGAGTATCCACCCTGGAGCTGGACATCGTTCTGGCCGAGGACGGCACCCCGGTCGTTTGGCACGACCCGGTAATCCAGGCCGGGAAGTGCACCGACACCAAGCCCGCAACCGAGAACGACCCGGAGTTCCCCTACGTGGGCAAGCTCGTCCATGAGCTGAACTGGAACCAGCTGCAGACCCTGAACTGCAACAAAGTGTTGAAGGACTTCCCGGATGCGAAGGCCGAGGAAGAAAACAAGCTGCTGCAGCTGCAGGACGTGTTCGACATCGCAGCTGCCGACCCGCAGATGCGCTTCAACATCGAAACCAAGATCGAAGCAGAAGAACCCGAGAAGTCCGCCGAGCCGCAGGAGTTCGTCGACGCGATCCTGCCGGTCGTGCGCGCCAACAAGGCCACATCCCGCACCACCATCCAGTCCTTCGACTGGCGCTCGCTGCCGCTGGTGCGCAAGGCCCAGCCGGATATTTCTCTGGCACTTCTCTACAGCGCCAAGACGTGGGCTTCCGGCTCCAAGTGGACCGGTGATGTGGACTACGACAAGGTTGGCGGCGACGTGAACAAGGCTGCAACCCAGCTGGGCGCGGAGATCCTCTCCCCGGAATACAAGCTGGTCACCCCAGAGAACGTAGCCTCCGCCCACGAGACAGGCCTGCAGGTTCTGCCGTGGACGGTCAACGAGAAGCCGGACATGCAGGCCGTGATCGACGCGAAGGTCGACGGTCTGATCACCGACTACCCGACCCGTGGCATGGAAGTTCTCAAGGAGAACAAGCGCCAGGTTCTCTAGACGAGCTTGAGCTCCCGGTAGCGGTTCGCCGCCGCCAGGATCTCCGCCCCGCGCGGGCGGCTCAAGTGGCCGGGGTGGCTACGCCCTGGCGCCAGCACGGCCAGACCCTTCTCGGTGATCTGCCGCTCCAGGCGATCAACCAGATCCACCAGCGAGGTCTGGCCATCGGCATTCTTAGACAACCACGCCAGCGCCGCCGCGATCGCCGCCGTCTGGGACGGCGCAACTAGCTGGCCGACGGCACTCAGGTCAATGTCGGAACGGTCCACGCTGATGGTGGATAGTCCGCGCGGCTTCGGGGGCTTACGGGAAGATAGAGTCCCGCGTGCAAGGACACGCTCGGCAGTGATGTGGCGGAACTCTCCCGCGTCTTGCGCTTCCTCCTTGTCTTCCGTGGCCTGCCTCTCCCGCACGATGTCGTGGGCACGTGCGGTCACCTCGCTGGGACGGTAGGCATCCATCGCAATGACCGTATCGGCCAGCCGCAGATAGGCACCCGAGCCACCAGCGATAAGGACGGTGGAGACCGAGGTGGCGTCATATAAAGAACGAACGCGCTGCACGAACGGGGTGATGGGCTCCTTGTCGTTCGGTACGAGGCGCTGCATGAGGCGGTCGCGGATCATGAAGTTGGTGGCCGAGGTGTCCTCGTCGATGAGCAGCGTGGAGGCGCCGGCAGCATGCGCTTCGACGACATTGGCGGCCTGGGAGGTGGAGCCCGAGGCGTTCGTGGTGGTGAAGTGGCGTGTGTCGGCGCCAGTGGGCAGGTTGGTGATGAACGGCGAAATGTCGTCGCCGGTAATGGGGCGGCCATCCTCGGCGCGAACGCTGGCGACGTCGGCGCGGGAGATCACCCACTCGCGGCCATCGCCGGCGACGTGCGGGTAGACGCCGCGCTCCAGGGCGCGCAGCAGCGTTGACTTGCCGTGGTAGCCGCCGCCGACGATGACGGTGAGGCCCTCCGGTATGCCCATCCCCGTGACCGTGCGGCCGCTGGGGAGCTCGAAGGTTTGGGAAAGCGACTCCGGGGATTCGAAGGCCGTGGCCTGGTTGGCGGCAAGTGGGCGGTCGCTATCCCCCGCAGCGCGCGGGAGGATCGCGCCGTTGCCGACGAAGGCGACGAGTTTGCGGGGTGTCAGCTGGGCGCGAAGGGCTTCCTGGTCGCGCAGAAGTGCCACGTGATCCTCAAGGGCCCGCACGTCTGCAGGCTCGAAGCGATCGTGCCGCAGGCAGTCGTCGGCGATGTGAGGCAGGTCATCGGCCAGCAGGTGTGCGGTCTGGCGGCCCAGAATCCGGCGGCCTTTGGCGGGGAGGCCGACGAGTAGTCGGGCCTCCACGCGATCAGGGGTGACCAGCACGTGAGTACGTTCAAGGACCTGCTGCCCGATGTCGCCGATGTGGACGTTGCGCGGGCGGTTGGGATCGGCCTGGATCCGCCGGGCCAGGAAGTCGGATACCGCTACCCTGCCGGTGGCATCGTCAACGAGATACTGCGGGATGCCCGCGGCCTGCATGGGCAGGATGAGCCGCACCTTGGAGGGGCTGGCGTAAGGATCGGCCTGCACGCGGTCGATGGAAACCGTTAGCCCCGGTTCGCTATAGGCGCCCTTCAGCTTCTTGTAGGCGCCGTAGCCCGCGCCGTCGAGGCTCTTGGTACGGGAGAAAAGGTCCGAGAGAGTGTTTCGTGCCATGTACCCCAGCGTAGGGAAAATTTTTTTCTGGCTCTCACCTGCGAAACGAACGCCTTTCACAATTTTTTCGAGAAAATTGTATCTAGGGCGTAACGCTTAGAGATGACAAACGATTGTTAGTGTGAAGGCGCTAACAAACTCACAAAATCCCTAGCGCCCGCCACTACACACTGAAAGGATCACTCCCATGATTGAACTGATTGCAAACTTCTTCCAGGGTCTCGTTAGCCTGATCGGCGGCGCACTCGCTGGCCTGGCTGGCCTGATCTCCGGCAAGTAAGGTCCGGCCACTCAGAAAGTCCTAATCTGAGGTTTCTCTTGGGTCCCCGCTCACCTCGTGTGGGCGGGGATTTCTTTATAGGATCAAGATCATGCTGGCATTCCTTGCTGAAAATCCGCTGATCGCCCTAGTCATTATCCTCGCCCTCGGTTTCGCCATCGGCAAGATACGCCTCGGCGGCATGTCGCTCGGCACCGCGGCAATCCTCTTCGTCGCCATTGGATTCTCCACGGCGAATCCCGACATCCAGCTACCCCCGATCATCTTCCAATTCGGCCTGGCCATCTTCGTCTACGCCATCGGCCTGACGGCTGGACATGCCTTCTTCGCCGACTTCCGCGAGCGCGGCTGGCGCATGATCCTCTTCGTCGTGGTGCTGCTCGTCGGCCTGATGGGCATGACGTGGCTGCTGGTGCCGATCTTCGGCGTGGAGGCCGCCACGGCCACCGGCTCCTTCGCGGCCGCACTGACTTCCACACCAGGTATGGCGGCCGTCGTCGACATGCTGGAAGGCACCCACCCAGAGCTGGCCGCCGATCCCGTCGTCGGCTACTCCCTGGCCTACCCCGGCGGCGTGCTCGGCGCGATCGCCGTGGCCGCCATTGGAACCAAGCTCTTGAAGGTGAACCATCGCCAGGACGCGATCGACGAGGGCGTGCTACACGCGCCACTGGAGCACCGCGGCGTGCGCCTGCGCGAGGGCATCGAAGGCTGCGTGCGCGACCTGCGCGCCATCGCAGATTCAAAGATTATCGTCACCCGCTTGGTCCGCCCCCACCACGCCACCGAGGACGTCCAGGAAAAGGATCACAAGCTGGCCTACCCGGATGCAGAGGTGTACCCCGGCATGATCGTGGTGATCACCGGCACACCGGACTCCCTGGACAAGGCCACGGCCGCACTGGGCGAGCAGATCGACATCGACGTGGATAGCTCCTACATCGGCTACCGCCGCATCACTGTTTCTAACCCCAGCATCGCCGGGCGCAGCATCAAGGACATCGACCCAATCAGCCACGGCTTCATCATCGCCCGCATCCGCCGCGGCGACGAAGACCTAGTTCCCGGCCCAGACGACGTTCTGCACTACTCCGACCGCGTGCGAGTGGTCACCCCCAAGCACCGTATCGACGAGGTCTCCCAGTTCCTGGGCGACTCCGAACGCTCCCTGGCGGATGTGAACCTGCTGCCCTTCACGTTGGGCTTGGCCATTGGTCTGCTCATCGGTGCGATCCCCATTCCCCTGCCCGGCGGCACCATGCTCAACCTGGGCTTCGGTGGCGGCCCCATCGTCATGGGCCTCATCTTCGGAGCGCTCGCCCGCACCGGCCCCATAGGCTGGCAAATCCCCTACCACGCCAACAAGGCCCTCAGCAGTCTGGGCCTGGCCATCTTCTTGGCCGGCGTGGGCACCATCGCGGGCACGGGCTTCCGCGACGCACTGACGGACATCACTTCACTGAACTACATCGCTCTGGGCTTCATCATCACCGTGACCTCGGCCATCGTCTGTGGCCTGGGCGGGATGTGGCTCCTCCGCCTGAAGTGGGACGAGGCGATGGGCATGGCCGCTGGCGTCTCTACCAACCCCGCGGTGATTAGTTATCTCAACGATCAGGCGAATACGGAGCTGCCTATGCGCGGCTACGCCACCGTCTACCCGGCAGCGATGATCGGCAAGATCATCGGCTGCCAGATGCTCTTGTTAATGCTGCTGTAACCCAGCACCAGCACTGGCGCTAGTGCTGGTGTCTTCTACAGGTCCAGCGCTGCGGCACGCTGCGGCAGCACGCGCGGGCGCACGCCGGCGATCTCCTCGACAATGCGGATCACCTGGTTGGAGTAGCCGAACTCGTTGTCGTACCAGACGTACAGCACCAGGTGGTTGCCGTTCGCAATGGTTGCCAGGCCGTCGACGATGCCTGCGTGGGTGGTGCCGACGAAGTCGGTGGAGACGACCTCCGGGGACTTAATGAAGTCGATCTGCTGGCGCAGCGTGGAGTGCAGGGACACGCGGCGCAGGAAGTTGTTCACCTCGTCGGCCTCGACTTCCTGGTTCAGGGTCAGGTTCAGCACCGCCATGGAGACGTCCGGGGTGGGCACGCGGATGGCATTGCCCGTCAGCTTGCCCGCGAACTCCGGCAAAGCCTTGGCCACGGCCTTCGCCGCGCCCGTGGCGGTGAGCACCATGTTCAGGCCCGCGGCGCGGCCACGGCGGTCGCCCTTGTGGAAGTTATCGATCAGGTTCTGGTCGTTGGTGAAGGAGTGCACGGTCTCCACGTGGCCGTGTTCCACGCCGTAGCGGTCGTTGATGACCTTCAGCACCGGGGTGATGCCGTTGGTAGTGCAGGACGCCGCAGAAAGAATGCGATCATCCTCAGTGATGTCGCCGTGGTTGATGCCGTAGACGATGTTCTTGATGTCGCCCTTGCCTGGGGCGGTCAGCAGAACCTTGGAGACACCCTTGGCCTCCAGGTGCTGAGACAGGCCGTCCCGGTCGCGCCACACGCCAGTGTTGTCCACCACGATTGCATCGTTGATGCCGTATTCGGTGTAGTCGATCTCCGCCGGGTTGTTGGCGT
Organism: Corynebacterium evansiae; assembly: GCF_027570065.1. Taxonomy (NCBI): domain Bacteria; kingdom Bacillati; phylum Actinomycetota; class Actinomycetes; order Mycobacteriales; family Corynebacteriaceae; genus Corynebacterium; species Corynebacterium evansiae. The sequence goes on from NZ_JAKMUT010000011.1 coordinate 9,503, forward strand.
AGATAATGCGGATCGGGGTGCCGTTGGCCCAGATCGTGTTGTTTTCCTCATCCGTGGTGATAGTGCCGTCGAAGGCTCCGTGAACGGAATCGCGGCGCAGCAGAGAAGCACGCTTGATCAGGTCGCCCTCACCCTTGGAGCGGACGACGACGGCACGCAGGCGCGCACCGCCATAGGTGGCCTCGCGGGCAACCAGGATGCGGGCCAGCAGGCGGCCGATGCGGCCGAAGCCATAGAGGACGATGTCGCGGGGCTCGACCTGCTCGGGTCCGCCGATGACTTCCGCCAGCTCGCGCTCCAGGTATTCGCGCAGGGTCAGCCCCTCGGAGTCCTTGTTGTAGCGGCTGGCCAGGGATCCAATGTCGATGGAGGCAGTGCCCAGGTCCATCTCCACCAGCTCGCGCAGCACGGGCAGGGTCTGCTCCAGCGGCAGCTCCTTTTCCACCACACGGCGGGCGTAGCGGTGGGACTTGATGATGTCAATATCGGTGACGTTGACAAGCAACCGGCCGAAGATGGAAGTCACCACGTTCTTATCGCGGTGCAGGCGGCTGATTAGCGGCAGCATCTCCTGCGCCAGGGCCAGCCGCTCGTTCCAATCGCTGTGCAGAGCGCTCTTGGTGTGTGCGTTGTCGGTCATCTATACCTCACTACCTCACTGGAAGTAATTGTTTTGCGAATATTCGGGGGGTTACCCTCTTACCCCCTGAAGTCTAGTTGCCCCCAGCCCTACACCCGCTATTACGGGGGCGATAAGGGGTAGGCGTTTATTCTGGGAATATGACTAACTCTTCTGCAACCAGCAATCCCCAACCCAGCGACGTCGAAATTGCTCAGGCCCACACCCTGGAGCCCATCACCACGATCGCGGAACGCGCCGGCATCCCGGAGGCCGCCCTGATCCCCTACGGCCGGACAAAGGCCAAGATCGACGTTCCCGCTCTGCGGGCGGAGCGTGAGGGCGTCAATAAGAAGGGCAAGCTCGTGCTCGTGACCGCAATGAGCCCGACCCCCGCGGGCGAGGGCAAGTCCACCGTGCTGATCGGCCTTGCGGATGCGGTGCGGGCGGCCGGGCGCCAGACGATGGTGGCGATCCGCGAACCCTCCCAGGGGCCGGTCATGGGCATAAAGGGCGGCGCGGCCGGCGGCGGCTATGCACAGATCGTGCCGATGGAGGACATTAACCTGCACTTCACCGGCGACATGCACGCCATCACCGCCGCGACGAACACCCTGGCGGCGATAGTGGACAACCACGTGCAGCACGGCAACGCGCTGGGAATCGACCCGCGGCGCGTGACGTGGCGGCGCTGCCTGGACGTCAACGACCGCTCGCTGCGCCACGTGGTCACGGGCCTCGGCGGGCCGGGCCAGGGCACTCCGCGCGAGGGCGGGTTCGACATCACGGCGGCCAGCGAGATCATGGCGATCCTGTGCCTGGCCACCGGCTTGGAGGACCTGAAGAAGCGCATCGGGCGCATCGTGGTGGGCCAGACTTACGATCGCCAGCCCGTCACCGCGGGCGACCTGAAGTGCGCGGGAGCTATCACCGCCCTGCTGCGCGATGCGATCAATCCGAACCTGGTGCAGACCCTGGGTGGAACCCCCGCACTGGTGCACGGCGGGCCTTTCGCCAACATCGCACACGGCTGCAACTCGCTGATCGCAACCACCACGGCGCTGGACCTGTCGGAGGTTGTACTGACCGAGGCCGGATTCGGCAGCGACCTGGGTGCGGAGAAGTTCTTCGACATCAAGTCCCGTGCCGGTGGCCTCGACGTCGCCGCGACGGTCGTGGTTGCCACTATCCGCTCGCTGAAGCACAACGGCGATTCCGTGCTGAAGGCCGGTCTGGCCAACCTGGAGCGCCACGTCAGCAACATCCGCAAGTTCGGCGTGGAACCCGTGGTGGCGCTGAACCTGTTTAGCTCCGACACTGCCGCGGAGCGCGCTCAGGTCGCCGACTGGGGCGAGCAATTCGGCGTGCGCGTGGTGGAGTGCAACGTGTGGGCCGAGGGCGGTGCCGGCGCGGCGGATCTGGCCTCTGCCGTGTTGGAGGTCGTCGATGGTGTTTCTGGTGAGGACGCCCCCAGCTCCAGCCACCAGATCTATCAGCCGGTCGATGGCGTGGAAGCCACCCTGCACACACTTGCCACGGAGGTCTACGGCGCGACGGACGTGCAGTTCGGCCCGCAGGCCTTGAAGGACCTGGCGTTTCTGAAGGACAACGGCTGGGACAAGCTGCCGGTGTGCGTATCGAAGACGCAGTACTCCTTCAGCGATGACCCCACCGCGCTGGGCGCACCGAGCGGCCACACCCTGCACGTCCGCGAGCTGGTGCCGCGCATCGGCGCCGGTTTCGTCGTGGCACTCACTGGCGACGTGATGACCCTGCCGGGTCTGCCGAAGAAGCCCGCGGCCGAGCGCATCGATGTCGACGCGCAGGGGGTTATTTCTGGCCTGTTCTAAACGCGTATGCGCGTAGACTTTCTTTCGTGCATAAAACTCAAGTGCTGACGAAGAAGCCCCCTCGACCCGTATTCGACCGTGGGCCACGCCCGTATATGCGGGGACGGTTGCACACCGCCGCCGCATGGTATTTCGGCGGCATGGGCACGGCGCTGACCATCGTTGCGGCCTCCAAGTTTCACCTGTCCTGGATGACCTTTGCCACGGCGCTGTACGCCCTGTGCCTGGCTGGGATGCTCACCGTCAGCGCGCTGTACCACCGCGTTCCGTGGCGCTCCGAGGGTGCGGTGAACAGTTGGCGGCGTGCCGACCATGCCATGATCGCGGTCTTCATCGCCGGAACCTACGGGCCGGTGACGGTCGGTGCTTTTGGCGTGCGATGGTTCACCGGCTGGGGCTGGTTCAACACGGGTGGGTTATGGATCTTGGCCGTGTGCTGGCTGGCCGCCGCCGCGGCAGTAGTACTGAATCTGGTGTGGATTGATCACCCGCGGTGGCTGGATGCCACCACGTACCTCACCCTCGGCTGGCTGGCTGCCATCGGTGCCGTGGGCTACTACCAGCAATTGGGTGTGGCCGTGAGCCTGCTGATGCTGCTGGGCGGGATCGTCTACTCCCTCGGCGCGGTAATCTACGCCAAGCAGTGGCCCAACCCCTCCCAGCGGTGGTTTGGGTTCCACGAGGTATTCCACGCCGCCACAATCCTGGCGGCGTTGCTGCACCACATCGCCATCTGGATCCTGGTGCTGCGCTAGAGCCTATTTTTGGTGCCTACTTCTTGCGCTTCTTCTCGCGCACTCGCACCGCGATGCGCACCGGCGAGCCCTCGAAGCCGAAGGCCTCGCGCAGCTTGCGCTCCAGGAAGCGGCGGTAGCCGTGCTCCAGGAAGCCCGTGGTGAACAGCACGATCACCGGCGGCTTGGTGGAAGCCTGGGTGGCAAACAGCACGCGCGGCAGGCGGCCGCCACGCATCGGCGGCGGGGTCTCCGCGATAACCGCGCGCAGCCAGGTGTTCAGCTGACCGGTGGAGATGCGCTGATCCCAGCTCTCCAAAGCCTCGATCATCGCGGGCTCCAGCTTCTGCAGCGCGCGGCCGGTCTTGGCGGAAATGTTCACGCGGCGAGCCCACGGGACGTGGGAAAGCTGCAGCTCGATCTCCCGCTCCAGCAGCTCGCGGCGGTCCTCGTCCACCAGGTCCCACTTGTTGTAGGCCACCACCAGGGCACGCCCCGAGTCGAGGATCATGCGAAGTACTCGCTGATCCTGCTCGGCGATGGGCTCGCTGGCGTCAACAAGAAAAACAACGACCTCCGCCGCGTCGATCGCGGAGCGGGTGCGCAGCGAGGCGTAGAACTCGTGGCCGCGCGCGTGCTTCGTCTTCTTGCGGATGCCGGCGGTATCCACGAACTTCCAGGTCTTTTCCTCCAGCTCCACGATGGAGTCAACCGGGTCCACGGTGGTGCCCGCAACGTTGTTGACCACAGAGCGCTCCTCACCCGTGATCTTGTTCAGCAGAGAGGACTTGCCCACGTTCGGGCGGCCGACCAGGGCCACGCGGCGCGGGCCGGAAACGACGGAGAGCTCGCGTGGGTGCTCCGGGAATACGCGCAGGACCTCGTCCATGACGTCCGCCGCGCCCTTGCCGTGCTGGGCGGACACCGGGTACGGGTTATCCAGACCCAGCGCCCAGAACTCGGCGACGTCGCCCAGTTGCGCGTCGGCATCGCACTTGTTGGCCACCACGATCACGGGCACCTTACTACGCTGCAGCTTGCGGGCGATGACCTCGTCGGTGGAGGTGATGCCGACCTTCGAGTCGACCACGAAGACGATCACATCGGCGGTCTCCATGGCAGTCTCCGCCTGGCGGGCGATGGCCGCGTGGATGCCCTTCGCATCCGGATCCCAGCCGCCCGTATCCTGCACCCAGAAGCGGCGGCCGGACCACTCGCCCAGGTAGGAAATACGGTCGCGGGTGACGCCCGGGAAGTCCTCCACCACAGCCTCGCGGCGGCCGATGAAGCGGTTCACCAGGGTGGACTTGCCCACGTTCGGGCGGCCGACGATGGCAACGGTGCACAAGGCCTCCTGCTCGGCCTCCTCGTCGCCGAGCACACCGAAGGCTTCCTCCAGGGCTTCCCAGTCCTCGTCGGATTCCGGCATGTCGCCGCCGCCCTCGAGGGTGAAGTCGTCCGGGCCGGTGATGAAGAATTCGTCGGGGCCGGACTCGTTGCCCTCGTCGAACTCGTCATCGTCGTACTCGGAGAACTCGACGGCGGAGAAGTCGGACTCCCCCAGCACCTCGCCATCGGCAGTGCGGAAGATCAGCTCCGCCGGGGAATCCAGGCTGTCCGGCTTGGCGCTGGCCAGGGTCAGCTGCGCCAACTTCTCCAGCACTTCGTCGATGTCCATCTCGCCGGTGTCTACAATCACGGCATCCTCTGCCGGGCGGAGCGGAGAGGTCTTACGGGAGGAGTCGGCCTCATCACGGCGCTGCACATCCGCGAGTACAGCCTCGTAGTCCGCGTCTCGGCCAGCTTCCAGGTCCTGATCGTATCGGCGCTGAGCCCGCACCTCGGCGGAGGCCGTCATGAAGATCTTCACGGGGGCGTCCTCAAGAACCACAGTTCCGATGTCGCGACCCTCGACCACGCAGCGACCGGCGGCGAAGGCCAAAGAGCGCTGCAGGGCCACCAGGTTCTCGCGCACCTCCGGGATGGCGGCGACGGCGGAGACATGCACGGTGACCTCGGGGCCGCGGATCTCACCGGAAACGTCGGTGCCGTCCAGCAGCACCTCGGTGGAGGTGGGATCCTCGTTGATCTCCAGCGGCAGGTCGGCGGTGGCGGCGATGATCGCCTCGCGTGCGGACTCCTCGGAAGGGTCGATGCCCTGGCGCAGCACATGCAGCGTGGCCACGCGGTACATGGCGCCGGTATCCAGATATTTCGCGTCCGCGGCGGTAGCCAGGCGGCGGCAGACGGTGGACTTGCCGGTGCCGCTCGGGCCGTCGACGGCGACGATCAGGCCGCCGTCCTCAATGTTCTTTGCGCTGGCGAGCTGATCCAGCGCGGAGCCGGGCTCGTAGAAAGGTGCGTTCGTCATAGAAAGGTCGTTCCCCTAAATAATTGTGTGTTTATGTCGGCTGTACTAGCTGCTGGCTGGTTACAGCCCGACCTTCTTGTACATGCTCTGCAATTCCGCCTGGTTCAGCGCGCGGATCGTGCCCGGCTTCTGCTCGCCCAGCTGCACGGTGTGGATCTTGGTGCGTACCAGCGCCTGGACCGGGAAGCCGGCCTCCTTCAGCATGCGGCGCACGATGTGCTTGCGTCCCTCATGCAGCTCCACCTTGATCAGCGACTTGCCCTGCCACACGTCCACGATCTGCACGCTGTCGGCGCGTACAATGCCATCGTCCAGCTCCACGCCGTCCTTCAGCTCGCGGATCAGCTTGCGGCTCGCCTCGCCCAGCACGGTGGCCATGTAGGTCTTCTTCACCTCGTACTTGGGGTGCATCAGGCGGTTGGCCAGCTCGCCGTCGTTGGTGAGCAGCAGCAGGCCTTCGGTCTGGGCATCCAGGCGGCCGACGTGGAACAGCCCCTGGCCTTCCTTCAGGCGCGTACCGACCAGGTCGCCAACGCACGGACGGCCCAGGTCGTCGCTCATCGTGGAGTGCACACCGCGGGGCTTGTTCAGTGCGAAGTACACCATCTCTTCGTTGACCTGCACGCGCTCGCCGTCCACGCGGACGATGTCCACGCTCGGGTCGATGCGGGTGCCCATCTTCACCACGACTTCGCCGTTTACTTCCACGCGACCGGCGGCGATGAGCTTCTCGCTCATGCGGCGGCTTGCCACACCCGCAGAGGCCAGCACCTTCTGCAGGCGCACCTGGGCCTTCTCCGAATCTGGTTTGTTGAGGGCGGCCTCTGCCTCCTGCGCCGTCACGTGCTGGCGCTTGGCGGGCTTGGCCTGGGATAGGTAGATGTCTTTCGGAGCGGTCTCCGGTGTGCCGTCTCGGCGAGCGGGTGTGTCCACGGTGTTTCTAGCCCTTCGAACTAAAATCTTGAATTATCAGCCCGAACTATACCCCTCAACCTGCTTAATTGTCGATATTGTCCAGGCTGTCGATGCTGTCTACTTCCGGCAGCAGCGGCGCCAGATCCGGCAGTTCCTCCAGCGATTCAATACCGATCTGCTCCAGGAAAAGCTCGGTCGTGGAGTACAGGTGCGCGCCACCCTGCTCCCCCGTCTCGGCGATCAGCCCGCGCAGGGAAAGCGTACGCATCACGCCGTCGCAGTTCACGCCGCGCACCGCCGCCACCTGGCTGCGCGTCACTGGCTGCCGATAGGCCACCACAGCCAGGGTCTCCAGGGCCGCGCGGCTCAGGCGCTGTTGCGTGCCGTCCAGCAGCTTCGCCTCCACTACGTCCGAGTTCGCGCGCCGTGTGTACAGCCGGAAGGCCCCCTCATGTTCACGCAGCTCAAAGCCGTTTCCGCGGGCTTCGTACTCCGCCGCGATCTCGTGGAGGGTGCGCGCCACCTCGGCCTCTGACACCGCGTTCTCCTCGTTGGAAAGCACGCGGGCGAGCTCTGTGGGCGTCACTGCCTCGTCGCTTACCAGCAGCAGCGATTCCACGCGGCTGCGCAGCACCGACACCTGCGGCAGCGGCGCGGGGTTGGGGTTTGGATCGCTCATGGTGTGTGCCTTTCTGTTCTTTCTTTGTGACGCCTACTCCCAGTTGCTGGCCGCCACCACCGCCGGGTCGACATCCAGCCCGGTCCAGGCCACCGACATGTCCTGCAGCGGCTCGGGCTGTTCGATGCCGATGGCGCGGGCCTTGTACAGCTCCAACAGTGCCAGGAAGCGCCCGACGACGATCATGTTCAGCTCCGCGTCGGCGATGAGCGCGCCGAAGGTCACCCAGGTGTTCTCGCCGGCGACCTTGAGGGTGTTGAGGATCCGGCCGGCCTGCTCAGGCACAGACACCGCGACCTGGTGGATGTGTCCGGTCTCCACATGGTCAGGCTTGGGTCTGAACACGGCCGCAGCCAGCTCGGCGAACTCGTCGGCAGTCTTGCCGATCTTCACCTCCGGCAGCAGGTTTGCGTGGTGCTCTTCCAAGGACAGGGTTGCCGGGTACGCGCGGGCGGCGTCGCGCTGCCAGCCGGCGAACAGGTCGGCCACCTGCTTGTAGGCGCGGTACTGCAACAGGCGGGCGAACAGCAGGTCGCGGGTTTCCAGTAGCGCGAGGTCCTCCTCGCTATCCACTTCGCCGCGCGGCACCAGGCGGGCTGCTTTGAGGTCCAGCAGCGTGGAGGCCACCACCAGGAACTCCGTGACCTCGTCCAGGTCCTCGGCGCTGGAGCTTAAGTTCTTGGTGTAGGCGATGAACTCGTCGGTGACCTGTGCCAGGGCGACCTCGGTGATGTCCAGCTTGTGGGAATGAATCAGCTGCAGCAGCAGGTCGAACGGGCCGTCGAAGTTGGCCAGCGCCACCCGGAAGCCAGTGATCTCCGGCTGCTCGGCCTGCTCCGGCTGCGCTGGCTCCTGCACGGACTGGCTAGATTTGCTGAGCGACGCGCTCAATGACTTCCTTCGCCAGGTTCGAATACTGCACCGCGCCGGATGAGCTCGGCGCCCAGGTGTTGATCGGCTCGCCGGCTACCGAGGTCTCTGGGAAGCGCACGGTGCGCGTGATGACGGAGTCGAAGACCTTGTCCCCGAACGCCTCCACCAGCCGCTCCATCACCTCGCGGGCGTGCAGGGTGCGGCGGTCGAACATCGTCACCAGGATGCCCAGCACTTCGAGCTTGAAGTTCAGGCGGTCGCGAACCTTGTCCACCGTGTCCATCAGCAGTGCCAGGCCGCGCAGGGAGAAGTACTCGGACTCCACCGGAATGATCACCGAATCCGCACAGCTCAGCGCGTTGACCGTCAGCAGGCCCAAGGACGGCTGGCAGTCGACGATGATGAAGTCGTAGTCGCGCATCACAGGCCGCAGCGCACGGGCAAGGGCTTGCTCGCGGCCGACCTCGTTGACCAACTGGATCTCCGCAGCCGACAGGTCGATATTCGCCGGAACGACGTCCAGACCGTCGACGGGACTGGAGTGAATGGCGTCAAGAATAGAGGCAGAAGAATCAACCAACAGGTTGTAGACCGTAACGTCCAACTCGTCGTGGCTAATGCCCAGACCGGCGGACAGAGCACCCTGCGGGTCCAAGTCCACCAGGAGCACCTTGCGGCCGAACGCGGCCAGCGAGGCACCGATGTTGATAGTCGAGGTGGTCTTACCCACCCCGCCCTTCTGGTTGCACATCGCGATGATGGAGGCCGGGCCGTGGCGATCCAACGGCTCGGGGTCCGGCAGCTCCTTGATCGGTCGTCCGGTCAGGCCGATGCGCTGATCGGGCTTATCAAACAACGCATCCGCGTGTGACTGTGAACGTGACATCGGCGATCCCGTCAAGCCCTTTCCCTTGATTGTGATAAATAGCCTTTAATTACACCCTAGAGATTATCAGGCGCACTAGGTACGGGGGTGAGATGAGGCCCAAATTTCCCTCAAGTGCTCAGGGCTGACCTTGGTGTAAATCTGCGTGGTAGCCACGCTAGCGTGCCCGAGAAGTTCCTGCACCACGCGAATATCCGCGCCGCCTTCCAACAGGTGCGTGGCGAAACTGTGGCGCAGGCTGTGCGGCGAGACATGCTTCAGCCCCGCCGCCTCCGCCGCCTGCGAGACGATCTTGAAACCCGATTGGCGGCCCAGGCGCGCCCCGCGGTTGTTGAGGAACAGCGCGGGGCTGCCCTTCTTGTTCAGGCTCGGCCGCGCCCGCACCAGGTAGCGCTCCACCGCCTGCAGCGCGGGGCGCCCGAGTGGCACAATACGTTCCTTGCCACCCTTGCCGCGCACTAGCAGCACGCGCTGTTCCCGGTCGAGGTCGTCGACGTCGAGGTCTAGTAGCTCGGTGATGCGCGCGCCGGTCGAGTAGAGCATCTCGAGCAGCGCACGGTCGCGGATGTTTATTAGTGACGCCCCGTCGCCTGCCGGCACCGCGTTCAGCATAGCCTCGACCTGTGCCAGGCTTAGGGCCTTCGGGATGGAACCGCCCAGCGAGGGCGTGGGTACATCCGCCGCAACGTCGAAAGGCAGGCGGCCGTCGGCGTGGGCGAAGGAGTGCAAGCCGCGGATGGCCGCCAGCCCGCGGGCGGCGGAGGACGCCGCGAGGTTCAAATCCTTGCGGAGGTAGACCAGGTGATCCTCGATGTCTGTGGCGGTGACTTCCTGCAGCGCCTTGGAGCCTAGCCACTCCAGGTAGCGGTCGAGGTCGCGCTGGTAGTTCGACAGGGTGTGGACGGAGACATCGCGCTCGGTCTTTAGGTGCCGGATATAGGCGGTGACGAGCTTGCGGTTGGCTTCTGCACTCAACGGATGAACTTCATGTCCGTGCCGGGCTTGGCTTCCGCGCTGGCGGAGCGGCGATCGGCGAGGCCGGAGTGATAGTTGAAAGGCTCTGAAACGTCCCGGCGGGTACCGGCGGCCAGGTGCAGCAGGGCGATAGTGGCGATGGAGTTTTCCACCTTGCCCGTCTGCACCCACTCAATGGCTTCGGGGATAGGCACCCAGCGGGTTTCAATTTCCGCCTCCTCGAACTCGGCCTCCGGCAGGTCGAAGCCGCTGAGGTCATCGTCCAAGTCTTCGGCCAGGTAGATGCGGCACATTTCTTCGCTGAAGCCCGGGGAGGTCACGACATCCCCCAGCAGGTGCCAGTTGTGGGCGCGCAGACCAGCTTCCTCGGCCAGCTCACGGCGGGCGGCTTCCAAGGGATCCTCCCCCACCAGATCCAGTAGGCCGGCGGGGATCTCCCACAGGTGGCGGCCCACGCCGTGGCGATACTGGCGGATCATCATCACGTGGTTATCGCGCACGGCGGCGACCGCGACTGCGGAGAAGTGCTCCACGATCTCGCGCTTCGCCTCACCGGTGGCGGTGGTGATCGTATCGCGCCGCACGCCGATGATCGGCGCATCCAGCAGCAATTCGCTATCTACAACGCGGTACGGGGTGCTGTCGTTGCTCATGACTCCCAAGTTTAGGAGCGCTCAGCCTGGTGCTGCAGCGCAGCATCCACCAGCCCCTGGAACAGCGGGTGGGAGCGGGTCGGGCGGGACTTGTACTCCGGGTGAGCCTGGGTGGCCACGAAGTACGGGTGCACGTCCTTCGGGTACTCCACGAACTCCACCAGGGTGCCGTCCGGGGAGGTACCGGAGAACTGCAGGCCAGAGCCCTCGGTGATCTGCTCGCGGTATGCGTTGTTCACCTCGTAGCGGTGGCGGTGGCGCTCCGAGACGTCGGTGGCGCCATACATCTCAGCGACCAGAGAGCCTTCGGCCAGACGCGCCGGGTAGGCACCCAGACGCATGGTTCCGCCCAGATCCGCCTCGCCCGACACAGCTGCCTTCTGCTCCTCCATGGTGGAGATCACAGGGGTGGAGGCGTTGGCGTCAAACTCGGTAGAAGAAGCATCGGTGAGACCCGCGGTGCGCGCGGCCTCGATCACGATGCACTGCAGGCCCAGGCAGATGCCCAGCAGCGGCAGCTTGTTCTTGCGAGCGTAGGTGATGGCGCCGATCTTGCCCTCGATGCCGCGGTTGCCGAAGCCACCCGGGATGACCACACCGTCGACGTCCTTCAGAGCCTCGGCCGCACCCTTTTCGGTCTCGCACTCGTCAGAGGCGATCCACTTCACGTTGGCGCGGACGTTCGCGCCGAAACCGCCGGCGCGGATGGCTTCCGCGACGGAGAGGTACGCATCCGGCAGGTCGATGTACTTGCCGACGATGCCGATGGTCACCTCGCCCTGCGGGTTGTGGACACTCTCCAGCAGGTTGCCCCAGGTCGTCCAGTCCACGTCGCGGAACGGCAGGTTCAGGCGGCGGATGATGTAGTTATCCAGGTGCTGAGAGTGCAGCACCTTCGGGATGTCGTAGATGGAGGGGGCGTCCGGGCAAGAAACCACGCCGTCCTCGTCCACGTCGCACATCAGGGCGATCTTGGACTTCATGGCCTGCGGAACCTCGCGGTCGGCGCGCAGGACGATCGCGTCCGGGACGATACCGATGCTGCGCAACTCCGCGACGGAGTGCTGGGTCGGCTTCGTCTTCAATTCGCCCGACGGTGCCAGGTAAGGCACCAGGGAAACGTGAATGAAGGCAATGTTCTCGCGACCTGCCTCGTGGCGGACCTGGCGGATGGCCTCCAGGAAGGGCTGGGACTCGATGTCACCGACGGTGCCGCCGATCTCGCTGATGACGACGTCCGGAGCCTGGCCGTTCTTATCCGGCTGCCCCATGGCCAGCACTGCGGCCTTGATCTCGTCGGTGATGTGCGGAATCACCTGGACGGTCTTGCCCAGGAACTCGCCGCGGCGCTCCTTGGCGATGACGTTGGAGTACACCTTGCCGGTGGTCACGTTGCCAGCGGCGGAGAGGTTGCGATCCAGGAAACGCTCGTAGTGGCCGAGGTCCAGGTCGGTCTCCGCGCCATCCTCGGTGACGAACACTTCGCCGTGCTCGAAGGGGTTCATGGTGCCCGGATCAACGTTGAGGTACGGATCCAGCTTCTGCATCGTTACGCGCAGGCCACGGGAGGACAGCAGCTGCCCTAGGCTTGCTGCTGTGAGCCCCTTGCCCAGCGAGGACGCCACACCGCCGGTGACGAAGATGAATTTAGTGCTGTTCTTTGCACGATTAGTGGCCAAGGTAACTCCCGAATCAACGACGCTTAAACTTCGCTATCTACGGGGTTTCAGCCTAACACAAGCCTATTCCGGCGTAGCATCCGAGGCGTTCGCGGCAGCGCCGTAGTGCCCCGCCTTGCCGTCCTTCTGCTGGCCCAGCGCGCGGATCGCGGCGATGCGGCCTGCGACGGTGTCCACGTTATCCACCGTGGATACGGCCTCCTTGGCTGCCCGGTCGGCACGAACCTGGCCAACAGCGCCGTCGTCTTCCGCGCTGCCCGCCTGGGCGGCCAGAACGGCGCCCTTCATGCGAGAATCCAGGCCTGCGGCGAAGTCGGCGACGAACTTCGTGCCGTAGTTGCCGCGGTCCTTGTCGTCGGCGGTATCCCCACCCACGACCAGAGCCAGGTCGGCAGTCTTCGGCGCCTCGCCCTGGTAAGCGATGAAGTCCTCGTTCGCCAGTGCGCCCAGGGCCACGCCCCGGTCCGATTCGCTGGCTTCCTTGTCGCCTGCGCCGAGGGCTGCACCCAGGAGCTGGCCGGTGTGCATACCCGGGTCCAGCTTGTCCTCCGAGAGCTTCGCGCCGGCCGGCAGGGAGTTCGCCGCGATGGATTTCAGGGTGTCTCCGTTGTTGGCGTCCAGCGCCTTCTCCGTCACCTCGACCACACCGTGGACTTCCCCACCGGCCATTTTGACCAGGCGCTGGAGGCTATCGACGTTGGCCTGGTCGGCGTCCGGAAGCACAAAAAGGTCTACCGACGAACCACGCAACAGGTTGCGCACCGCCGGGCCCGCGACCGACCCCAAGACCTTGTCGCTGGCGGTGGACTGCCCCTCGGCCTTCTCGCGCGCGGTTTGCTCACTCTTTAGCTCCTGCTCGGCGGAAGAATCCTTTGCCACAGGCCCGCCCGGCACGTTCGGGGCGAGGGCGAAAAAGCCCAGTGCAGTGCCGACGGCCACGCCGAAGCCCAGGCCGGCGATCACTCTGCCGGCGGAGCCCTTCGAGTTCTTGCTCATGCTTATGCCTCTTGTCTCCCTGCTATTCCTGCGTTAATTCTTGAACAGATCCTGCACGCTCAGCGCGAAGTTGTTCCAGGTGTCCACGAGGTTGTCCACGAAGGATCCATCGCCGGAGAAGCCGATGATCACAACGATGACGGCCAGGGCGACCAGGATGCCCAGCAGCGCCCAGATCCAGCCGCCGCCGGAGCGGGAGACGCGGTAGAGCTCCGCCACGGCGGTGGAGTCGACCAGGCGGGGGCCGACGCGCAGGCGGGACATCAGGGCCGACGGGGTTTCCGGCGACTGGGCACGCTGGAACACGCGGTCCAGGTCCTCCACCTCGCCGAGGCTCACCACCATGGATGCTCCGTGGTAGTTGGCCAGCAGCAGCGCCAGGTCCGTCGGATCCTGGGTGGCGGCGGGGAAGGTCATAGCGCCCACGCCGAGGTCCTGGATGCGCTCCAGGCCGACAGCGTGGCCGTCCGGGTCTGCGGGAAGCACGACGGTGGCGCCGCAGCGCAGCGCCTCGTTGGAGATCTTCTCCGGGTCGCCGATGATCACGTTCGGGCGATAGCCCTCCTGCATCAGGCTGTCAGCTGCGTTCTCCACGGCGACGATGATCGGCGAGTACTCGCGCATGAAGTAGCGCAGGTCCTTCAGCTTCTGCTCGATGTGCGTATCGGGGCTGGCCACCAGCACCTTGCGGTCGTCCATGTCCACGTCGACATCCGGGATGCCGAGGCCGTCGACCAGCAGCGGGGCCTCGGAGCGGACGAACTCGGACATGTTGCCGGACAGGGCTTCCATGTGGTCGCCGAGTGCCTCGCGGGCGTCCTCGAAGCGGGTGGCGGCAGTATCCATGTCCAGGATCTCGCCGCCGCCGATGGAGCGGTCGCCGTAGTAGACCTTGCCCTCGTCAACGCGGCCCTTCTTGCCGTTCTTGACCTTGGAGAGCAGCTCCTCGCCAGCGTTTTCGATCAGCAGGATGTCTGCGTCGAGCATCATCTGCGGGCCGAAGTTCGGCACCTGTCCAGTGGTGAACTGTTGCGCGTTCACCACGGCGGCTACGCGCGCGTCGATGAGCTTCTGGCAGTTAGCACGGCTGATGTCGGGTTCGTCGACAATGGCAATGTCGCCCTCGGAGATCTTGGCCTTCGTAAATCCCTTGGGTCCGGTGAGGTCACGGGTGGCGCCGTTAATTCCGGGCTGGTCGCTGCGGGAGAAAATCATGCCCACCATTGTGGTGTTCATGTGGCCAGTGTTGCGTTAGGCGCGCCGGTGAAAGGCCGTTTTACTCTAGCGAATCACCTTCTTCACCGTCTGTTGCTCCGTGGCCCGGTTCTTGTCCCGCTCCTTCCGGTCGCGTGCCTTCTTCCCGGAGATCAGCGGATCTTCTCCGCTAAGGAAAATGCGCCGGAAGTACGAGCGATCCTGCTTGCCGAATGTCACCGCCGACCCGCGCAGACCACTCTTCGCCTCCTTGCCTGCCCGGCCAATGCTTGTTCCTCTACCCATTACTGTGGACGCCACGTTCCCGCCGCCCTTCATCCCAGCTCCGCTCTTAGCGCCAGCAGTGCCGTGGACTGCGGAGGTTGCACCCTTGCCGGAAGTTGGAGTGTTCGCGTGCGCGTTCTCGCCGTGAGGGGCACTGAGAGGGGTGGAGTGCTTTACTTTCAGGCTGCCCGGGAGGTTCGGGCGAGGTGCCGTGGTGGAGACGTTGCGCAAGTCCGCCTTCGGCGTGCCGGTGACGGAATGTGCGCCGGTTCCGGTGCCGGCGCCTCCGCTGATACTGCGAAACTGTGGGCCGCTCCCCCTACCTCCCAGTTCACTGACCGTTCCGGGGCGCCCGGCTGCAGCTCCACCAGCGCCGAAGCGATTCTGTGCGTTGATGAGGTTCTCCGTACCGGGCACGGAAGTCCCGCCCTGGCCGGGAACGGTTGGAGCGGCAGCGCCTGCGGCTGCTTGGTGCGGCGCGATCGTCGGCGCCTGTGCCGGTGACGTGATGCCTCCGGGTGCAAATCCGGGCGCTTGGGGTGCTGCCGTGGCCGCCGCGGGTTGGACGGGTGCGGGTGTGTTGGCCGGGGTGTGCAAACCGCCTGGCGCGGGAGCTGCGTGAGTGGCTGCGGGTGCTGCGGTGGGTTTCGGGGCATTTGTGGCGGCGGTGGCGGCTTGCTCGCCGTGAGCTGTGGCGCTTGCTGGTGCAACAGCATTCGTGTGGCCGTTGATGTGCGTGACCGTCGGTTGTGCGGAGGCGGTGGAGACGGTGGTGGCGTCCAGAGTTCCTCCGCCAGAATGCCCAACGATCGGAACCCCAAGGTTGGAGACCGGCGGGCGCACCATCTCAAGGGATGGTTGCAGTTGCGAGGATACGAAGTTGGCGACGGCGGCTTGTTCGGCGAGTAGGCGCTCCGCAGGGTCGGCGATCAGCGAGGTTGTGGCTTGGATGGTTTCGAGAGCTTGCAGGTTCGTGCTGCGAACCAGTGGGAACTGGCGGACGGAGCCAGCCATCGCGGTGGTGTTGGAGGCGACGACAAGGCCGGTTTTGTGGACATCGTCGATCGCTTCGCGCGCCGTGTCGAAGGAGTAGCCCTCGGAGGAGCTCGCCAGGCCGGTGGATGCACTCTTGAGGTTATCCATGGAGTCTTTGAGCGCCTTGGCCGCGTTCTCCCAAGAATCCGCGACCGCGAGAGGCGCGGAATCGTCCCCCTGAAATGCCGTGATGAGGGAAGCCAGCGGCATGGTGGCCTCCGCGACAGTCACGGGCGTGTTGTACATCAGGTTGTCGATAGACCGGGAATCGCGGGTTGGGATGAAAAATTTCCGCATCCTGTCGTCCGCGACCGAAACCTGGGAATTCACCTGATCAAAAGACTGCTTGCTGAAATACTCCTGCAGGTCGAAGCCTTCCAGTTGGTTGGAGAATACTTCTTGAAGCCATTCGATATTTGATTTTAAAATATCGAGCACATTCTCGGCGGACCCTGATTGCCCCACCCAAAACGAATGATGCTGCGAGAAAGCACCAGTAACTGACGGTGCACCGGTGTAACTCCCCAAACTTCGGCCAGCAGACTTCAATCCTTTTAATGCAATCAACGAAGACCGCAAGCTTTGCTGAACACCCCTAAGTCCAGAAACATCGAACCTTAACATTCCCCACCCCTAAAAAAATTAAAAACTAGCTATGTTGTCGTAGATCTGAAAGAAATACTCTGAGTACAAACACGTTTCTTGAGTACTGCTACCTGACGCCCCAGACAGTGTCTCGATAGCCAACCGACTATTATTCACATTTTTGGAAATAGCACACTCACTAGAATTGCCTTCTCCAATGCCAATGGGAACTACATCGTCACGTTGCGGGTCATAGTACACCCCTTTCCGATAATCGTTACTTTGTCCATAACTATCAAGCGAAACCTGGAATAACGCTTCAGAAAAATACCCTTTAACCGGATCTACCTCAAAAAAGTTACATGTGTAATTAAGCGGTGAATCAATAGAATTTTCTTGATCGAAGCCTATCTCCTTCAGGCGTGCTGAAACTCGCGAATCACAAATATCTGGAAGCCCATGAAAACTTTGTTTATTCCCCTTCCCCTCTAGCTTCGGAAGTTCGATGGGATCCCCCACGAACTTCTGCGATGCCCACACGTAGTGTTCCCACGGATCCGTCGGCTCGGTCTCGAACCACATCCCCTTGTGCCCCTCAGGTTTTAGCACACGGCCGTCGCCTTCAGCCCCTCCTGAACCCGAGTTATCCACAGGCCCATCGCCTGTCAATGTCCCCTCAGTTTCAGCAAAAGCGCCGGTCAGAACAGGTTCTCCACCCTCACTACCGCACGCAGTCAACGCGAATCCAAAAAAAATTAGAAACACACTTGCCGCTACACGCTTCACCGCTTTAGCCCCCTCACACTGCACGCAGATCGCTGCGGGTGCGCGCTCCCCCTCTTAACACAGCACCACTGTAGCGCCGATCACACCCCGGCGCCCGCTGGCCGAAAAATTTTCTACAGCTCCGCTTTCGCTTCCGTAGCCATCGCCATCAGCTCTTCGGCGTGAGCCCGTCCCGTCTCGGACTCCAAACCCGCCAGCATGCGCGACAGCTCCTCCACCCGTTCATCCTCGCTGAGCGTGCGCACCGAGGAGGTTACCGAGTCCGCGGAGGTCGCCTTAGCCACGTACACGTGGGCGTCACCAAACGCAGCAACCTGGGGCAAGTGAGTAACGACGATGACCTGATTATCGACCGCCAACTTCGCCAGACGGCGCCCGATCTCCACGGCAGCTTTACCGCCTACACCCGCATCAACCTCGTCGAAGACCATCGTCCGTCCGCCCTTGGTCCCCGCGGCCAGCACCACCTCGAGCGCCAGCATCACGCGCGAAAGCTCACCGCCAGAAGCCGAGCCCGCCAGCGGATTCACGTTGCCGCCCTGCACCAGCTGGAACTCCACCTCGTCGATGCCGTGCGGGCCCAGCTCACCGGCCTTCTCGCCCGCCTTCTCACCGGGCTGCCGCACGTCGACGCGGATCTCAGCCGACATGTGCAGGCCCCGGATCTCTTCAGTAACGGCCTTCGAAAATTTTTTGGACGCCCTCACGCGCGCCGAAGATAACTCCTCAGCCACCGCGCGCGCCGCATCCCGCGCAGCTGCGACATCGTCCTGCAGCTTCTGCAACGCCTCATCGGAAACGTCCATCGATTCCAGACGCTCGCGCGCCTGGTCGCGCCACGCCAGCGCCCCATCCACATCCACGGCATACTTCCGCAGCTCCCGCAACTGGGTCTGGCGCTGCAGCAGACCATCCAGCTCGTCGGGGTCGGGAACGTCCAGCAGCGCCTGCCCGATCTCGGAGGAAATGTCGGCCAGCAGCACGCTCACCTCGCCCAGCCGGTCCGCCAAGTCGGAAAGGTTGCCGCCCTCCGCCTCGGTATCGGTCAGGTTGGTCAGCTCGTTAGTCGCCTGGCCGACCAGGGCACTAGCGCCCTCAGAATCCCCGAAGTCGTCCCCGGACAGGCCATCCATGCCGTCCAGGGCCGCCTGTGCACGCTGCAAACCAGCGCGGATGTCATCGGCGGCCTGCAGGCGCTTGATCTGCGTCTTAACCTCTACGTCCTCGCCCGGCTGCGGATCGATCTCGTCGATCGCCTCCACCGCGCGTTGCAGGGTTTCACTCTCCAGGGCCAGGTCGCGGCGCGCCTCCATGCGGCGGCGCAGATCCTTATCCAAACGCAGCCACTCAGCGCGGCGAGCTTGGTAGGTAGCCACCTTCTCCCCCAGCCCCGCGTAATCATCCAAAGCGCCGAGCTGACGCACCGGATCCAGAAGCCGCAACTGGTCGTTCTGACCGTGGATCGTGATGACGTGCCCAGCGAACTCCCCCAGCACGCCAGCAGCCACCGTCTTACCTGCCAGATGCGCACGCGAACGGCCCGTGGCGTTCACCGTGCGGGAAGCAATGACCTCCCCGTCGTCGACATACCCGCCAACCTGCTCAACCAGCTCATCCACTGCTGCGGAATCCGCAGAAAAAATCCCCTCCACGCTGGCCCTGTCTGCGCCATTGCGCACGCGGGAGGCATCCGCGCGGTGCCCGGAAAGCAAACGCAGGGAGCTGACGACCATCGTCTTACCCGCACCGGTCTCGCCGGTGACAACGCTCAAGCCCGTGGAAAACTCCGCCGTCGCCTCCTCGATCACACCGAGGTTGCGAATGTGTAGTTCGTGCAGCATTACTAGTGGCGCGGACCCCTCCAGCCCGTCACGGGCAGGCGGAACTTGTGTACCAGGCGGTCGGTAAACGGCGCGGAATCCAGGCGCACCCAGCGCACCGGCTGCGGGCCGCGGCGGATCTCCACGCGCGCTCCCGGGGGCATGTGAATCTGGCGGAAACCGTCCATCACCACCGTCGCGGGCGAGGTCGACGGGTTCGTCTCCACCGCCACCATCGAATTCGGGGAGACCACCAGCGGGCGGCTGAACAACGTGTGCGCGTTGCTGGTTACCACCAGAATCGCATCCAACTCCGGCCACAGAACCGGGCCACCTGCGCTGAAGGCATAGGCGGTGGAGCCTGTGGGCGTCGATACCAAAACACCGTCACAACCGAACGAAGAAACAGGGCGCTCGTCGACCTCCAGGATCGTATCCAGCACACCCTGGCGGTTCAGGTTTTCCACAGAGCATTCGTTCAGCGCCCAGCCTGTGCCCAGCACACGGCCGTCCATGTCGCGAGCGGTGATCGACAGGGTCATGCGGTCTTCGATGCGGTAATCGCGGTTAATCACGCGATCCACAGCCTCCTGCAGGGACTCCTGCTCCCACTCCGCGAGGAAACCGATGTGTCCCATGTTGATGCCCAGCACCGGCACGTCCGCGGAGTGCGCAATGTCGGCTGCGCGCAGGAAGGTGCCGTCGCCGCCCAGGACAATCACCATCTCCACGCCAGTCGCGGCTTCCTTGGTGTGGCCGAAGCGCTTGAAGCGCCCCAGAATCTCGTGGCGAGCAACCGGAGCGGGGTCGGCGGTGGCCATCACTCGAACGTTAATGCCGCCCTTCTGCAGGCGCGACGCTGCCTCCGCCGCCAGGCCCAGGTTCTCGTGCACACCGGTGTGCGCAACCAGTAGAACCTCACGCTCGGTCTTCGCGCCCGAAGTAGCCGAAGCGGCCCCCGAAGCGGCCTTGGTGCCCTTGTCACCAGATTCCGCGCCCTGATCCGCGGCGTGGTCCGTCCCCGGTGTGGTCACTGCGGGCCCTCCTTAATGGCGGTTGCAATCATCTCGTCCAGGCCGGTGTGGTCAGCCTCTTCAACCATGCTAGGTGAAACCGCGGCACTGTCCTTGACCAACCAGAGAAAATACTCAACATTGCCGCTCGGCCCCGGCAGCGGGGAGGCGACAACGGCCTTCGTATTCAAACCATACTTCATCGCCTCGACGGCCACTTCGCGGGTCACTTCCGCACGCAATTCGGGGCTGCGGACCACCCCGCCGTGGCCCAGACGATCCTTGCCGACCTCGAACTGCGGCTTCACCATCGGCAGCAGATCGCCGCCTTCCTTCACGCACGCGGCCAGTGCAGGCAGCACCAGGCGAATAGAAATGAAGCTTAAGTCCCCGACCATCAGATCCACCTGGCCACCGAGGTCTTCGGGGGTGAGGGTGCGCACGTTCGTGCGATCCATGACGTCCACCCGGTCGTCGTTCTGCAGCCGCCAGATCAGCTGGCCATAGCCCACGTCCACGGCCTTAACCTTCGCCGCACCGCGATCCAGGCACACATCTGTAAAGCCGCCGGTGGAGGCGCCGGCATCCAGGACGGTCCTGCCTTCCACGCTAAGGCCCTGCGGCTCGAAAGCCTCGAGCGCCCCCAGCAGCTTGTGCGCGCCGCGGCTGGCCCAGCGGTCGTCTTCGGACTCTGCGACCTTAATGGATACGTTCCCGTCCACGCCACTGGCCGGCTTCTTGGCCAGCATGCCGTTGACGGTCACGCGCCCGGCCTTGATCATCTCTTGAGCATGCTCGCGGCTGCGAGCGATCTTCCGCGCCACCAGCTCCGCATCCAGCCGCTGCAGCTTCGGCCCTCTCTTGGCCATCAGCGCTCGCCCCCGAGTGCCTCGTTTACCACCCGGTGAGCTTCTTCCAACACCGCTGCTTCTTCGGCGCCGTGGACGTCGCGCGCGAGTAGCTCGTCGACGGCCTGTGCCAGCTCTTCTTGTTGACGCCTACTGTCCCCCGACAGCATCGAAGGTTTCGGTTGCCCTTCGCCCACTTACTTCCAACCTCCCAGGGCCTCCACGGCCTGTGCGTCTGCGCCTACAAAGTCGATGTCCGCGGCGCCAGTGACCTGCGGGATCTCCGGGTCATCGATCAGCTTCCACGCCAGCGGCGCAGCCACGGCCAGTGCTTCGGCGGCCATGACTTCCACGTCGCCCAGCTCGCCGGCGGTCACGCGGATGCGAGTTGTTCCCTCGTCCACGCTTGCGGACCAGCCGGGCAGGTGATCGCGTAGGTTACCTGCAATGAACGTGGGGCGGTGGGACGAAGGGGCGTCAATAATATCGGTGTGGGTAGACACCCCAGTGACGGTGCAGAGCGTGTCCATCCCCGCGGCGTTGCCACCGGCGATGTCGGTATCCAGGCGATCGCCGACGGCCAGGGGTTTGGTGGAACCGATGCGGCGGGCGGCGACCTCGAACATGGCGGGGCCGGGCTTGCCAGCGGATTCGGGGGTAACTCCCGTGGCGGAGGTCACGGCCGCGACCATCGAGCCGTTGCCGACAAGGAACCCGCGCTCGGAGGGCAAGGTCGTGTCCAGGTTGGAGGCGAAGTAGCGGGCTCCGCGCTGGATGGCCAGGGCGCCCTCGGAGAGGCGTGCCCAGTTGTTGTCCGGACTGTGGCCGTGGAAGACCACGTGCGGTTGGTCGTCGGCGGTCTCCGTGATCTGAAAGCCAGCGTCGGCCACCAGCTGCTTGAAGGAGTCGTGGCCGATTACGTAGGCAATCGGCTGCTCGATACCGGCTTCGGCGATGTAGCGCATGCCAAGGTCGCAGGCGGCCATGGCGGAGGTAACTACCTCTTCCGCCTTCGCTGGGAAGCCCATGGAGTTCAGGTGCTCGGCAACCTGCTGCGGGGCGCGCGAGGCGTTGTTGGTTACGTACATGACTTTGCGGCCTGCCAGGCCTTCTGCCGCGCCCGGAATTGGGGTGTGGCCAGAAAACACGGTGCCGTCGAGGTCCGCCAGCAGAGCGTCGTAGTTATCCAGCAGCGGGTGGGCCATGGGCTACTTATCCTTGTTCTGATCTGCACCGTTGGGGTCCGCGCCTAGCTCGGCCAGGCGGTCCGGGACGTCCAGGACTTCTTCGGTATCCATTTCGCCTGCACGGGTGAACCAGTCGATGGCCTCGTCGTTGCGCTTAGCGGTGGCCAGAGCGTCGGCGTAGGCGTAGTACAGGCGCATGCGGGTTACGTCTGGGGCTTCAGCGTTGTCCAGCTGAGCTTCCAGGGCCAGCAAGGCTTCGTCGGACTGGCCGAGATCCTGGTGGGCGCCGGCGACGACAATGGCCAGCTCGGCCTTGGATTCTGCGTCTAGCTTGTCGGCCTGCGGGTCGTTGGCTACTTCCAGAGCCTTCTCCGGCTTGCCGAGGCCGCGTTCCGCGTCGGCGAGAACAGGCAGCAACCCGGGGCCACCGGCCATGCGGCGGGCAGCGCGCAGCTCGGAGATAGCTTCCTTCCACTCGCCTGCGTGGTAGGCAACGATGCCGCAGGTTTCACGGGCGACGGAGACTCGACCGGCGCGATCCTTGGCGGCGCGGGCGTGGGCGAGTGCCTTCTCCGGTTCGTCGTCCAGTAGCGTGGCAGCCATGATCAGGTGCTTTGCCACCATGTCTGCGTTGTCCTTGGAGAGGCTGCGGAGTTCCTGGCGTACGGAAGGGTCGAGCTCCTTCGGGTCGAGGTCCTTGGGAACTTCCGGCTCGTTGAGACGCTTGTTGAGGCGTTCTTCGCGGTAGCCGGCTCGCTGGGGACCGCTGTGTGGGCCGCGCTGGGTCTCCCAGTTGGAGCCGCGCCTTTTGTTGGAGTTGCGGTTGGGGCGGCCGCCGCGGTTGGGCTTGAAGCCGCCCTTGTTGCGGAATTTGCCCTCCCCCTGGGGCCGGCCACCGCGTCCGCGATTGTTGCTTGAGTTTTCAGCCATTCTTGGGGGTTTACCTTCCGTCGTCTTCGTCTTTTCGGGTTGTAGAGCCCGTCCCGTGAACCTTATCAATCTTAGTTTCGCTTGCTGCGGAGGCGCAATGTTGTTGTCTTTTGCTATTGACGCCTGCTTTTCCGCCGCAGTGCGTTAAGGCATAAAAAAATGAGGTGTGGGTTGCTGCAACCTTTGAAAGGTTACAACGACCCACACCCCACTTCATCTA
>NZ_JAKMUT010000012.1:0-23374 GCF_027570065.1 Corynebacterium evansiae
AAAAGCTGCATATTAGGTTATGCTAAGTTAATTCACGCTTGCTGCACTTGTGCCACCACTTTGGCCAACGCAGCCCATAAACCCGTTATTTCCGCATCATGAGACAAGGAGCGCGTGTTGTCTAGCAACCCGTTTGATGACGAACAGGGCAGCTTCTTCGCCCTTATCAACGACGAGGGACAGTACTCGTTGTGGCCTACGTTCGCCGCCGTGCCAGACGGATGGACCGTGGCTCTGGGAGACCCTTCCCGTGGCGTAGACGGCGGGGTATCGCGGGACGAGGCGATGGAGTTCATCGACCGCGAGTGGACCACCTTGCAACCGGCAGGAAAGTCTCACGCTTAAGTGAGTGCCGTACTTCCCACTGCTTTGCCTGGTGAGTCCGCTGCGGAGATTGGCCGCCTGCTCCGTCGCACCGCAACTCCAGCAATTAGTGCGGTGCTGTTCACTTTCGCCGGTGCCTTGCTCTCTCTGGTGCCCATTTATCTGCTGGCCAGCGTCATCGATGCGGTAGCCGCCGGTGACGGCAAGTCTGGCGTGCTGAAGGTGATTGTGTGGGCTGCCGTGGCGTGTGTTGGTACTGCCGTTGTCGCTGGCCTTGCGGAGGCGCTGACGGGTGTGACGATTGCCCAGGTAGTTGCGAAGTTGCGTGAGCGCGCCGTCGCCGCGGTGCTGAATCTGCCTTCCACCACGGTGGAGTCCCTGGGCCGGGGAGAGGTGCTGGGCCGAGTTGGTGCGGATGTCGCCGCGCTGGTGAGCAGTGCCCGCAAGTCGGTTCCATCGACCCTCAGCGCGCTGGTGATGGTCGTGGTGGCCAGCGCTGGAATAGCGGGGTTGGATTGGCGCCTCGCGTTGGCGGGGCTGTGCGGGATTCCGTTCTATGCGCTGGGGTTGCGATGGTATCTTCCTCGTTCTGCCCCTTTGTATCGACGCCAACGCGAATTAGAAGCCGGTGTCATCGGTTCCTTGCAAGGTTCTATGGAGGGCATTCGTTCGGTTCGTTCGCATCGGCTGGTGGATAGCCGCCAAGGTCTCACCAGGCGCTACGCGCAGGCTTCGCGGGACGAATCAATCGCTGCGTTTCGTGTGTTTTCCGGGCTGGTGGCGCGGGAGAACTTCGCGGAGTTCATGGGGTTGTCAGCCCTGTCTGTCGTAGGCTGGTTGCTCTTCCGCGAAGATGCGGTGACGGTGGGCGAGATCTCGGCAGCGTTGATTCTGTTCCACCGTCAGTTCGTGCCGATCGGCACGATTCTGTTCACCTTTGATGAACTGCAGCGCAGCGGGGCGGCCTTGGGGCGCATCGTGGGACTCATTCGCTCCGCGGGTGCGGATACGCCACAGCCGATTGATGACTACTCCTCGCATCGGCAGAGTCCAGCTGTAGAGGTCAAGGGCCTGAATTATCGGTACGAGGATGGCCCAGAGATCTTGCATGACTTGGCGTTCCACATCCCTGCGGGGTGCACGGTATGCGTGGTCGGCGGATCGGGAGCTGGCAAGTCCACGGTTGCGGAAATTGTCTCTGGAACCCTCGAGATGGCAGAGCCGGGTGTGATCACCGTTGGGGGGTGCGACGTGGTGGGAATGAGTGCGCAAGAAAGAAGCTCGATCTTTTGCGTTGCCTCCCAGGAAAACTACGTCTTCGCGATGAGTTTGCGCGATAATCTCCTGCTGGCAGCCGAAGGTGCCAGCGACGCAGAAATATGGGATGCGCTGCGCCGAACCGGTGCGGAAGATTGGTGCACATCCTTGTCCCATGGCGACAAGCAGGGCTTAGACACAATGCTGGGCGAAGGGGGCCTGCACGTAGATGCGGTGGCGGCACAGCGTCTGGCGCTGGCCAGGGTGGCATTGTCTCGGGCTGGCGTCGTCATTCTTGACGAATCAACGGCCGAAGATGACGGTGACCTCGAGGAAACACAGCAATCACACGAGGCCTTTTCGATGTCCTTGGAGGACGCTGCCCGCGCGGCGATCCGCGGACGGACGGCGATGGTGATTGCGCACCGGCTCAGCCAAGCAACCTCCGCCGATAGCGTGGTGGTGATGGAGCGCGGGCGCGTGGTGGAAACAGGTACGCACGAGGAGCTGGCAGCAAGAAACGGAACATATGCCGATATGTGGACCGCCTGGAATGAGCAGGGGAGGCAGGCGCGTGTCTGACAACAAGGTGGTGACGCTGCGCGGGCTGGTCAGAAAAAATTCTCGCGCGATGGCTCTGAGTGGCTTGTTGCTGAGCATCTACCACGTGGCAGAAGCCATGATTGCGGTGTTACTGGGATGGTTGGCGCACAGTCTTATCGCTAGCGAGAATGTGTGGCACCTGGTGGGTGGAATCGCAGCCTTAGGCGCTACGCTGGCGACGGTGTCTGTGAGCTGGCAGACAGGGTTCCGGATACTGCAGGCTACGTCGGCTCGGAACGTATGTGAATTGCGGGCAGGCATCACCTCGCAGGTGGTGAGCCATGGTGGGCATTCCGACGATGCGGACAGTCTGCCTCGCCAGGAATTGCCCACGGTGGTGGGTGAAGACGTGGTGCAGGCGGTAGACATCATCGAAGTGGTACCGGTGGGGATCAGTGCGCTGGTGGGAGCCATTTTCTGCACGATTGTTCTGGCGCTGATTGATCTGCCACTGGGAGTGGTGGTGTTGGTGCTCAGCGCGGTGGTGTTGATAGTCCTGCACCGGCTGTCTCAGATCATTGAACGCCGCGCGGAGCGGCAACAAACTCTGCTCGCGCGAGTGACCGCGCGCATGACCGACATTCTGCAGGGGCTGCCGGTGATCTCGGGAGTGGCTGGCGCGCATCCGGCCTACCGTGGATATGCGCGTAAATCTGAAGAGGCGTGTGCGGATGCTCGGAAGCTCGCGTGGGTCAGCGGAGGTTATGAAGCCGTGGCGATGGGCAGCAATGTGCTGTTGCTGAGTGCGGTGGGCCTGTACGCGGGCTATCGAACCATTTCCGGCGATGTGACGTTGGGGGAGTTGGTCACCGTGGTGGCGCTGTCACAATTTATCGCGGAGCCGATGCGGCAGTGCAGCAGAATGCCGCGCTTCATTGGATTGGCGAGGGCTTCCGTTCGGAGGCTGCAGCGCGTGGCGGAAGCTCAGCGGCTGCGTGAGGGGCAGGGCGTGCCATCTGCTCAGATTGGCACGCCTGCCATTTCCATGCGCGGTGGAGACGGTGAGGCCGAAGGAGACGGCGAGGTCGAGGGATCAGAGCAGGCTTCCGTGGCGTTCGCAGAGGGGCGACTGACGGTGGTGCACTGTTCAGCCGCATGGGCAGATGCTCTGGTGGATGCGTTGGTCGCGGGGGAGTCGATGGAGCTTGGCTCCCTGACTAGGCCACAAACTCAACAACTGTGGATCCGGGGGCGCGATATTTGCGAGATCTCGGTAGACGATGTGCGTTCCGCTGTGCTTGCCGAGCCTCGGAAGCCGGCATTGTTTGGGGACACAGTGGGGCAGGCGGTGCTGCGGAGCTCTGGAGAGGGCAGGGCGGAGGATGCAGTAGACATTCTTAACGCCTTAGGGCTCGATGAACTGGCGCCGGGGGCGGCTCATTCAGCCGGGGTATTGGATCACGAGCTGACCGAAGGTGCGCGCAATCTTTCCGGTGGTCAGCGGCAGCGGCTGGGATTGGCACGAGCGCTACTGGCTGAGCCGGAGATGTTGGTGATGGTTGATCCGGTCTCGTCAGTGGATTCAATGACGGGCATGAAAGTGGCGCGTGCGGTGAGAGATATTCGCCGCGGGCGTACCACGGTGGTCCTGTGTGTGGGGAGGGCCTTCCAGTCGGTAGCCGAGGACGTAGTTGATGTGAAGCCTCTAGCTGGGAGTTTGCGGACGCGGGGTGAGCAATTCCCGCTAGGGGGTTGTTGAGCAATAGAAGATAGGTTAGCCTACCCTTTGCATTGCCTACCCTAAGAAGTTGGTTGGCGCATCCTACAGAGAGGCCATAGTGACCATCATCGATCGTCAAGCTCAGACATCCGCAGAGCGCAGTACCCACGAAAATTCCGTCCGCGACATCGTCGGGATCGGCATCGGCCCCGGAAACCTCGGGCTCGCGGTAGCTATCGAAGAGCAAGCTCCAGAACTCGATGCACTCTTTGTGGAAGCCCGCCCGGAATTCAACTGGCACCCAGGCATGCTCCTCGAAGGATCCAACATGCAGATCAGCTTCCTTAAAGACCTGGTTACGGTGCGCAATCCGCAGAGCCGCTTCAGCTTCATCAACTACTTGCATCACAGCGACCGCTTGATTGATTTCATTAACCGCCAAACCTTCACCCCGGAACGCGTGGAATTCGCCGATTACCTCCGATGGATCGCGGATCACATCACCGTGGACACGCAGTACAACACCACCGTGACGTCCATCGAGACGCTTCCGGAACTGGCCGCAGACGGAGCTCGTTTTGTGGTGCACGTCCGCAGGAAGTTAGGAAGCGGTGAGTCCGAAGGGCAGCGAGCTCAGCAGTCGGAGTCCATTCGCTGCCGCAACGTGGTGGTTGCCCGCGGGCTGGAAGCCAAGATGCCTGCGTGGGCAGAGGACAGCTCCTTGGACACCTCGCGCATCTTCCACAACATCGATTTGCTCCCGCGCACCAAGAAGCTGCTGAACAGTGGGTGGGATATCCGCCGAGCTTTGGTGATCGGCGCGGGCCAGTCCGCAGCCGAGGCCATCCGGTACTTCCACGATTGCCCGCATATCGATACCGTCACGGGCAGCTTGAACAGCTACGGCTTCATCCCCGCCGATGACAGCCCCTTCGCCAATCGGGTGTTCGACCCGGAGGCCGTTGATGACTTCTTCCATGCGCCCGATGCGATCCGCAACGAGCTGTTGATCCGCCACCGGTACACCAATTACGCCTGCGTGGAATCTGAGCTCCTCGATGAGCTCCACGACCGTCAGTATCGGGAAAGCGTCACCGGGCGTCAGCGGCTCGATATTCGCCGGACCACGGAGGTGCTCGGTGCGCGTAATTGTTCCGACGGCAGCGTCGACGTGGACATTCGCCACCGAGTAACCGGAGACGTGGTGACAGAAAACTTTGACGTGGTGGTGTGCGCCACGGGCTTCCGATCTCGCGGTCTTGCGGGGATTCACGCTGATAGTCACGGCAGTGAAGAATTCACCGTCACTAGGGATTACGGCGCCGTGCTCAATGGCGAGCGCGTGCCAGGACTCTTCGTGCAGGGAGCAACTGAGGCCACGCATGGACTCGGTTCCACGTTGCTCTCCAACATCGCGACCCGCTCCGGGGAACTGGTGGAGGCCATCACGGGTCAGCAACGCACGCATCGTGCGCCGGCGGATGAAGATCTCCGCTCCGAGCAACATCGGGATTCTTCGCACCTGATCGCAGGCTGATTTTCCCGAGCCGTGCTCCGCTTGAGGTTGGCTGACACCTAGCCCGACGTCCGCCATCCGCGTCTGATTCCCTGTTTCCCCATCAACCGAAAGGCTCTTTGTGCCCACCCGATCGTCTGCTCACACTCCGTTTTCCTCTGGCGATACGCTTGCTTCTCGAGATGGCGGCGCCGTCATCGGTCATGGCCGCAGTGAACAGGATCGGATCGCCCAGCAGCGCATATGGAATGACACGGATCAGGATCGCGATCGCCCGGACCTGATTAGCCTGCTCCTGCAGCATGCGCAGGAGACCCCGGATGCGCTCGCAGTGGTGGATGACCGGCACAGACTGACCTATGCGCAGCTCGTCGCCCATGCAACTGCTGTAGCGCGAAATTTGCGGGAACACGGTATTGACGCTGGTCAGAGTGTGGGAATCTCCCTGCCGCGCAGCGCGGAGATGGTGGTGGGTATCGTCGCCACGTTGCTCGCCGGTGGCAGTTTTGTCCCGCTAGACCCCTCGTGGCCGCAGGCGCGCCGGGAATCCGTCACCCACGATGCCAGCCTGAGCTTCGTACTCACGCCGGACAACTGCGCGCTCACCGAAGACGCGCTATTCGACCTCGATGCCACCCGCGAGCTGTTCACCCCGCCGTCCACGGACAGCGTTGCGTACGTCATCTTTACCTCTGGCAGCACCGGCCGCCCAAAGGGCGCAATGATCCGCCACGGTGCGATCGTGGAGCGCTTGCTCTGGCAGCGCGATCAGATCCTGTTCTTCGGCCGCGATGATGCCTCCCTGTTCAAGGCACCGCTGGCCTTTGATATCTCCATCAATGAGATCTTCCTGCCGCTGGTTTGCGGGGGCCGCGTGGTGGTGGCCGCGCCGGGCGTGGAGCAAGACCCCCAACGCTTGGCCCGCCTCATCCATCGCGAGGGCGTGACGTTTGCGTATCTGGTTTCGAGTGTTCTCGACGTCATGCTCAAACAGGCCGAAGGCACGAATCTATTAGACAGCTTGCGGCATGTCTGGTGTGGCGGAGAGATGCTCACCCAGGCGCTGTTCCGTCGCTTTCGCCAGCAGCTGGCCATCCCGCTGTACCACGGGTACGGGCCAGCGGAAGCTACCATCGGTGTCTCCCACGTCATCTACCGTGACGACGAGGATCGCCTCAACACGAGCATCGGTGTGGCCAATCCCAACTGTCGGCTCTATGTGCTCGATGAGCACCTGCGGGTGGTTCCAGACCAAGAAATTGGTGAACTCTATGTGGCCGGATTCCTGCTGGCCAAGGGGTATATCAATGCCCCAGGACTCACGGCCAGCCGCTTTGTTGCGGATGTGTTTGCGTCGGACGGAACCCGGATGTACCGCACGGGAGACCTGGTGCGCCGGCACAACGACGGCTCGCTGGAATTCGTGGGGCGGGCCGATAATCAGGTGAAAATCCGTGGCATGCGTCTGGAGTTGGAGGACGTGGAATCTGCGCTGGTGGGACACCCAGATGTGGAGGCGGCGAGCGTGATTGCTCGGGAGGGGCGACTGCTGGGCTACGTGACGGTGACTGCGGGCCTCGTGGGTGCTGCGATCCGTAGTTGGTGTGCCGAGGTACTGCCCGAATACATGGTGCCCGCGATTATCACCGTCATGGATGAGTTGCCGCGGACGGCCAACGGAAAAGTGGATCGGAAGGCACTGCCGGAACCTGATTGGAGCTCGCTCACTGATGCCCCGGCCGATGCTGAACGTGACGGGGAAACCGTTGCTCTGCTCGCGGAGGCAATGGCTGAAGCATTGGGGGTTAGCGCGGTGGGTGCGGAGACGGACTTCTTCGATATCGGTGGCGATAGCCTGCGGGCCATCACCCTGGTCTCGGCTCTGGGACGGCGCGGGGTGGAGGTGAGTGTGGGAGATATTTTCTCTGCGCGCACTCCACAGCAACTGGCTCGGTGCGCCGAAGAGCGCGGAACCTTCGTGCAGGATCCAGACGATGAACCAACCGGTGAGGTGCAGTCGCTGCCGATTCTGCGCTGGTTCGATTCCATTACTGATCACGTGGACGGCTTCATTCAGTCCGTGGAGTTTTCAGTTCCAGAAGATGTGGATGCGCAGCTGGCCGGGCGAATGGTGGCTGACGTGCTGCAGGCGCACCCTGCACTGCGGGCCCGTGTGCAGCGGAATCCCTTGCGGCTGGAACTCCCGGAGGAATCTGCCGAAGAAGCGGTGGCGATCCACCCCACCACGGACATCGCTGCGCTTTCTGAACTGCTGGATCCGGCAGTCGGAGTGGTGGTAGCGGCTGGGCTGGTGCCCGGAAGATTGCGCCTTGTGGTGCATCACCTGGTGGTCGATGGCGTGTCATGGAACATTATCGGCGAGGACCTCGCCGCGGCGTATCGCGGGGAACAGCTCGCGCCGGAGCGGACGTCCCTGCGCCGATGGACGCAGCTGCTGCAACAGGCCGTTGATACTGGCGAATTCGCGGAGGATGCCAATAGTTCCCTGCCCCCATTGCCGAGTGCAGATGAACCTCTGCGGGACCCGCAGGTGCCAGCGCTTGCTGATAGTCCCGAGAAAGCGCCCACAGTCCGTGAGGAGCGCAGCGTGGTACATGAGGCATCAGTGCAGATCACGGACGAATTACTGGGTGCGGTGCCCCACGCTTTCCGCACGGGGGCGAATTCCGTATTGCTTACGGCATTGAGCGTGGCGTTGGCGCGTTGGCGTCGAAACAAACAAACATGGACCCTGGTGGAGATGGAGGGGCACGGCCGCGAAACCCGATTCGTACCCGGGCCACAGGGCAGGGAAGCAGACCTTTCACGCACGGTGGGCTGGTTCACCTGCCTATATCCCATGCTGATCGACCCCACCCGGGCGGCAGTGCAGGAGGCCTCCACAGAGGTCGAGGGCAGCATCGCCCCGCTAGCGCTGGCACTCAACGCAGTGAAAGACCAGCTCGCGGCCATCCCCGGCAACGGCGTTCCTTACCAGGCCCACACCTGGTTGCATCAGTCCGCGAAGACCCCTCCGCAGGCACAGGTGCTGTTCAACTACTTGGGGCGCGTATCCGCAGGAGCACAAGATTTCGCTCCCGCGGGTTCCACCGGCCAACTCGGCGAGCAACGCGACCCGGACCAGCCGTTGGTCCGCGAGCTGGAGTTCAACGCGATCGCCGAAGACACCGGCGAGGGATACGTCCTGCGCACCACGATCTCCTGGGCGCGCGGCAGGATCTCCCCCGAACGGATCGACGAATTGGTCGCGCACTGGGATGTGGCATTGCGCGAGGTGGCAGCGCTTGCCGATCACGGCGTGTTGTCCGTGGGCGACGTTGCCCCCGCACCCGTGAACTCTGCGGACCTGGCACGAATCACTGCGCAGAGCTCCGCGGAGCTGCAGGACGTGCTGCCGCTGACCCCGCTGCAGCACGGCATGTACTTCCACTCGCTATTCGAGGAATCGGCCAGCTCGTATGTGGAGCAACAGGTCTTGCGGGTGGAATGCAGCGAACCGTTTGACCGGGAGCGATTCGCCCGCGCTGCGCGTAATTTGATCCGACGCCACCCCGCACTGAGCACCCGCCCTTGGGAAACTGACGGTGGCGATGTGGTTGCCGTGATTGATCCGGGGATTGCCGAGCATTTGCGGGTGGACTTTCGGGACGTGACGGTGCCTGCCGAGTTGGCTGGGCCTGGATTAGACGGGTGGCTCGTGCAGCGTACGGAAGAGATTGCCGCTGATGACCTCTCGCGGGGAATCTCCTTGCAGCCGCCCGGTGATGCCGCGCCCGAGCCGCTCATGCGATGGACCGTTGTGCTCCCGACCAGTGTCGATGGTGCGGTGTGTGGCCAGGACATCGCCGTGATCCAGACGGTGCATCACCTGATCGCCGACGGATGGTCCGTGCCCATCATGCTGCGGGATCTCCTGGAGATCTACCGGGATGACGATGCCCGAATCCCGCGCTACGACCCGGACGCCGGAATGGCCGGCAGCGTGCGATGGGTGGCGCGCAGAGACGCGGAAGCCGATATGTCCGTCTGGCGCGAGGAAATGCGCGAGGTACGCCCCACGGTGCTGTGCCCTAATCCTTCGAGTTCGCTCGAGCGCCGGGAGTTGCTGGTAGACGATCCGCGGACTGTTGGCTTGTCTGAGCGTGCTCGGGCAGCGGGTGTGGGCCTGCCGGATGTGGTGCACGCGGCGTGGGGGCTGGTCCTTCGCACCTTGGGGGGCTGCGAACCTGGGGCTGACGTGGTGTTTGCCACTTCCGTTTCCGGCCGTGACATTCCCGTTCTTGGCGTGGCCGATGCCGTGGGCATGCAGCTCAACACCATCCCGGTGGTCGCGCCGGGGCAATCTGATCCCACCCTGCCGGTGACCAGCATGCTGCACGCCATGGTCCATCACAACAATCAGGTCCGCGATGTGCAGCACGTCAGCCTGGCTGATATTGCCCGCGACCTGGGAACCAACGCCAGCGAACTGCTGGATACGTTGATGGTGGTGGAGGTGCCGCTATCTCCACAGGACGTGGGCTGCCCCGGCTCGCCACTACAGGTTGCTGACGTGCGCAACAATGGCGCGCCGCACTTTCCCCTGTCCGTCGTGGTCAACCCTTCCGCTGAGCACCCACTGCGCCTGATCTACGATCCGCAGCGAATCACCGAGGTACGTGCCGAAAGGATCGCGCAGATGCTCGCGGTGAGTGTGGATTCTTTGCTGTCTGAATCCGGTGCGGTGGCGACCGTGGGTGAGGTTGCAGAGGCGTTGGGTGCGGTATCTGGTGTGGACACGCTTCCTTCTTTGTGGCGACGCAGCTTCGAGCACTCCCGCGACCGGCCCGCCCTGACCAGCATCGGAGAAGACGGTGCTGCGGAGCATTGGACCTACGAAGAACTAGACGACGCCGCTCAGCGTATACGCGCTGTGCTGGACCGGAAGGTTGCCATCCACACCCCGAGAGTAGCCCTGCTCATGGAGCGCGATGCGTGGCAGGTTGCGGCCATTCTGGCGACCACGATGTCCGCCGGCACCTACGTTCCCGTGGATCCGTTGTCCCCGCAAGCGCGGGTGGAATTGATCCTGGAGGATTGCCAGCCCGATGCCGTGCTGGTGTCTCCCAGCGCGGAAAAAATGGTCTCTGAGCTGGTAGATTGTCCCGTCCTCGTGGTCAGTGAACAGACGATGAGCGGGGAAGCGAAGCCGCCTGCGGGCCGGTCGGCAAGCGTGGCCCGTGCCAATGACATCGCCTACGTGATCTACACCTCCGGCTCCACAGGGCGGCCGAAGGGCGTGGCCGTCACACACGCCAACGTGACCGCGATGCTGGGCAATGCTCGCAGCCACGTGGAGTTTTCGCAGGAGGACGTGTGGTCGATCAGCCACAGCTTCGCCTTTGACTTTTCGGTGTGGGAGATGTGGGCAGCGCTGAGCTCCGGCGGGCGTGCCGTGGTGATGCCGTATGCGCTGATGCGCTCGCCCGAGGATGCCGCAGAGGTGTTGCGTGCCGAAGCCATCACGGTGCTGAGCCAGACCCCAACCGCCTTTGCCGCGTTGGAGCCGCACCTCGGGCAGGACTCTGCGGTGCGCACGGTGATCTTCGGCGGCGAGGCCTTGGAGGCCCGCGCGGAGGCTGCCTACTGCAGTGCTCATCCGAATGTTCGGTTTATCAACATGTATGGCATCACGGAGACGACAGTGCACGTCACAGCACACGAATGCTCCGAGAATGCAGGGGAGGCCCGCAGCCCGATCGGCCGCCCGATGGACGGGTTGCGTACCTATGTTCTGGACGCGCAATTACAGCCGGTGCAGCCTGGAGAGACCGGCATGATGTACGTTGCCGGGCCGCAGGTCACCGCGGGTTATTGGGGGCTTGCTTCTACCACGGCCTCCCGCTTCGTGGCCGATCCTTTCGTTGGCGGCGGCGCGCGGATGTACTGCAGCAATGACATGGCAAAGGTGCTGAACAACGGTCATCTGGATTACGTGGGCCGCGCCGATAGGCAGGTGCAGCTGCGCGGTTATCGCGTGGAGCTGGGGGAGATCGAGAGCGCGCTGGAGAAGGTCAGCGGTGTGCGGGAGGCCACCGTGGTGGTCGTCGATCTGCCCGAAGGCCAGGTGCCGGGTGCGTTGTTGATTACGGATTCTCGTGCCGACGCAAAGGCGATCACCTCCCGAGCTGCCGCAGCGGCCCGAGACGCGCTCCCTGCCTACATGGTTCCGCAGCTATTCGCGGTGAGTACGCAGGTGCCGCAGACCATCAATGGCAAGCGGGATGAGCGCGCGATCCTGGACCTTCTGGGTGAGATTCCTGCTGCTCAGCAGGCTTCGGGCACCTCGGATCTGGTGGAGGCGATCTCGCAGGCAATTGCTGATGCACTTCGCTTGGACCGCGCCGAGGTGGAGCCGGACTCGGACTTCTTCCGCTTAGGTGGAGACAGTATTCTTGCCATCCGCGTTACTCACGCGCTGGCGCGCGCTGATCTCAACGTGACTCCGCGGGACTTCTTCTTGGGCCGCACGCCACGCAAGATTGCCGAGCGGGTCACGCCGCAGGCCACCCAGCAGAAAATCCAGGAAACAAGGCAGAGCCAGGAAGAAGCCCTGCCCAAGGACGGGCACCAGGAGATCTCGGGGGCTTTCCCCATCCCGGCGATGCTGCGCAGGCAGATGGAAAGAGGCATGAGCGACCGCTTTGTGCAGGCGCGCCGCTTGGATCTGGGGCCAGTCGCTGTGGAGGACTTGGAACAGGCCCTGCAGCAGGTAGCGCAGGCACATCCGATGCTTCGTACGCGCGTGGACACCAGTTCTGCGTTCGCGCACTTTGTTGGTGCCGAGGGAGACGGCCCTATGGTTGTGCGGGCTTTGGACGTGGATGCATTGATCGATCACATCGATATTGCTGCTGGTCGTAGCGTGGTGCTCGGGTGTGTGGATGGGTACGTCAAGGCCGTTGCTCATCACGCGGTGATCGATAGCGCCAGTTGGATGATTCTGGAAGACGATCTGCGCGATGCGCTCGCAGGGCGCAGGATTCTCTCCGGGCAGGCGAGCTACAAGGATCTTTGCCTGCAAGAACTGCACGATGCTCACACCGCAGCAGCTCAGGATGCCCTGCACTGGAGTGAACTGGCTACGCTGCCACGGCCCGTCGAGGACTCGAACCAGTGGAGTACGGATCATGTGAGCACGCTCGAAGTGAACATTGACGGACAGACCGCGCAGGTTCTGCAGAGCGTTGCACCCGACGTGATGGGTGTGGACGTTCAGGACCTCGTGGCAGGACTGGTGACCGTCGCGGTGGCTCGAACAATGGGCACGGACGCGCGGAGCTGGGCCGTGGACGTAGAAGGCCACGGACGTCCGGCTGATCATTCCTATGGTCGAACCCTCGGATGGTTTACCACCATCGCGCCGGTGGAAATCCCGTTGGCTGATCCAGCGGATGCAGCACGTGCCGCAGCGGAAATGCGCGCGCTCCACGAGGACGGCACAGCCCCGGACCGCCGCACTTATCAGGCACTGCGATACACACACCCGCAAGGGCAGCGAACCCTGGCCCATGGGGCACAGATCCTGGTCAACTACCTCGGACGGGGAGAGACTGGCGCTGTCCTCCACGCGCCGGGAGATGCCGCCTGCCAGTGGACGGATTACCTGGTGGAGGCCGATGTGTGGTCTAGCGAGCGGGCCGTAAGCATGGAGCTGTCCGTGGTGAATGCGGTGATTTCCGCCGAGCGTTTGCGCAGCGCCATCGGCGAGGTGGCTCGCGAGTTGCAGGAGCACGTCAGCCGCGAGCAATCCTCAGGACGCCGCGCTCCGCTGAGCGTGCTGCAGCGCGGAATCTGGTTCCAGTCACAGGTGGCAGCACCGGGTGCCTACGTTGCACAGACTGCGTTGACGTTTGACCGGAGACTGGATGCCGAGGCCGTGGTGGAAGCCTTCCGGGACACAGTGACCGTGCATCCAGCCATGGGCGCGGAGTTCCACACCGATGCTTCCGGCCAACCCGTGCAGAACTTGCCGTGGAGTGGACAGGGCATTGACCTCCCCGTCGAGACCACCGAAGGGGATCTCGAGGCGATCATGCACGCTGATCGCAGCGCGGGCATCGATCTCGCATCCGTGCCGCTGGCGAAGGCAACCATCGTCACCGGCCGAAGTGACGGACAGCCTGGCGACACGCTGCTTCTTACCTACCACCTGGTTCTGGTCGATGGTTGGTCGCGTGCAGTGATGCTGCAAACCTTCCTCGAGAGGCTGACGTTGAGGTCCGGCCAGGCCCGCACGCAGGGTGCGGGAGAGTTGGTTCCTCGCGGTTGTTCTATTGCTGACGCCCTGCTCGAGTCCGTTGACACTCGCAAAGAGCAGGCAGATAGCGACTATTGGGTACATCGCCTAGAGACGTTGTCTCAGCCCACGCTCGTTGCCCCGCAGGCCGCGGATATCTCTTCAGAGCACGCTGGTAGCGAGTTGCCTCGCCAGGTGTTTGCCGAGGTCAGCGAGCAGCTGACCGGCGCACTGCAGGAAAAGATCCGGGCGCAGGCCGTGACGTTGACCTCCGTGGTCAACGCAGCCGTGGCCGTGGCCTTGGGTGCTGTCACAGGGGATTCGGATGTGGTGTTTGGTCAGTCTGTCAGTGGCCGCGATGCCTTGAGCGACCCCGCCATGTCTGATGTGGTGGGAGTGCTGCTCAACACAGTGCCAGTGCGAGTGACAGCTCGGCCCGGCCAGAGCATAGAAGAACTGGTCCAGGATGTTTATCGCCAGCGCATCGAGGATATGGACCACGATTCCGCGGACCTCGGCGCCATCCAGCGGCAGCTGGGGGTAGGCACGCTGTTCGATTCCATGGTGGTGGTGCAGAACTTCCTCGATCCGCAGGCAGCAGCGGAACTTCGGGAACGCCACGGGGTTGTGGAGGAGCGCGCGGAAGATTCCACGCACTTCCCTCTGACCTGGGTATTCACTCCGGGGCCGAAGCTGGGCATCAAGCTGGAATTCCGCCACGACGTGGTGGACGAGTCCCTCGCACATTCCGTGCTCAAGGCCGCGACCGAAGTCCTGACCGCGTTTGTGGACACACCAGAGGTCCCGCTCGCTCAGCTGGCCCAGTTGGCGCCAGCCCGAGCGGAGGATTCTTCCCCGCAAAGCACGACGGAGCAGATGGCTTCCTGGCAGAAGGCCGAAGGCATTGACCGCACCATTGCGGATGAGCTCAAGGACACCGCCCAGCGCTTCCCAGATCGCATCGCGCTAGCGGATGACGCACAGCAGTGGACGTTCGGTGAGCTGATTGCTCGCTGTTCCGACATTGCGGAAAAGATCAAGAATTGCGGCGTGACCAGCGGCGATACTGTCGCCATTGCGGTGGAGCGCTCCGCGCATTCGGTGGTGGCTCTGCTGGGAGCCCTGTGGGCAGGGGTGCGCTACGCGCCGCTTGATCTGACGCACCCCGATGGGCGGCTCCGGGTCCTCGTGGAGGACAGCCAGCCCGCAGCCGCGCTGGTGGACTCGAGTTCTCGGGAGCGCATGGAGCGGATCGGTGCGCTTCCTTGCGTCGACGTCACCACTGCCGATTCCCACGCCACCACCCACACGCCTGCGGCGGTGCCCGGGGACGATGCCTACCTGATGTACACCTCCGGATCGACCGGCAAGCCCAAGGGCGTGGTGATCAAGCATCGCGGGCTGCACAACATGCTGGACAATCACCGGCGCAAGATCTTCGCCCCAGCTGCTGCCGATGGGCGGACGTTGCGGATCGCGCATGCCATCAGCTTCGCCTTCGATATGTCGTGGGAAGAGCTGTTTTGGCTGGTGGAAGGCCACGAGGTGCGGATCTTCTCCGAGGATTTGCGACGCGATGCTGCGGCCATGGTTGAGGCCATTCGCGCGCATCAGGTGGATGTCATCAACGTCACCCCGACCGTTGCCGAGCAGCTGCTCGCGGAGGGGATGCTGGAATCCGGCGCGCATCGCCCGCGGCTGGTGCTCTTGGGCGGCGAGGCTGTCTCGCACGGCGTGTGGGAGACCTTGCGAAAGGCCGATGACGTGCGCGGATACAACCTCTATGGACCCACCGAGTACACCATCAACGCCCTGGGTGCTGGCACGGATGAGAGCGCCACGCCCGTGATCGGAATGCCGGTGGATCGCACGGCGGCGTTCGTTTTGGACCCGTGGTTGCGCCCCGTTCCTACAGGAGCGCCGGGTGAGCTCTACCTCGCGGGCAGCGGCTTAGCGCAGGAGTATCATGGGCTCGCGGCGCGCACCGCCAGCTCCATGGTCGCCTGCCCGTGGGGCGCCCCGGGTGAGCGGATGTATCGCACGGGAGACATCGTCCGCGTGCGTGCGGATGGCATGTTCGAGTACCTCGGACGCAGCGACGATCAGGTGAAAATTCGTGGTCACCGCGTGGATCCCGGCGACGTCTCGGCCGCCGTGTCCCGCGGCGTTGATCCCCGCATCCTCCACTGCGTGACCGTTCCTGTTCGTATATCCGACGCCACACTCCTGGCCTGTCACCTCGTGGCCCCACAACTGCGCGATGCGGACCAGGGGGAGCGGCAGAGTTTCCTGACTGGCGTGCGTAATGCATTGCGCGAGGAACTGCCCAGCTACATGATCCCGGATCGATGGTCGATCGTGGATGAGTTGCCGGTGACGTCGAATGGAAAGACCGACCTTGCTGCACTGGGTGAGGGAGAAAGGATCACGGAGAAGGGCCGCGAACCGGCGAACGAAACCGAGGAGATCACGGCGGAGCTGTTTGCCGAATCGCTAGATATTGAGCCCGAGGACGTGCCGGTGGATGCTGATTACTTTGACATGGGTGGGCACTCCATGGCGGTCATCAAGCTCTGCGCACTGCTGCGTGGAGAGCTGGGAGTGGAGGTTGGCGTGCGCGAATTCTACGGTCTGCGGACAGTCGAGCGCGTGGCGGAGTTTGTGGAGGCGCGCTCGTAGATTCAGCCCAGCAATTCGGCGAGTGCCGGGATGATCCCGTGGCGCCACATCGCAGGGTCGTGGCCACCGGGCGTGCGGTGATTGGTGGTGGGAAAGCCGCGGCGTGTCAGGGCATCGGCCACTGCATCCACGTGTCGTTGCATGGGCGGCTCTTCTGCACCGCACGTCAGTACGATGCGTGCCAGACCGGAGCCACTGTGAGCCGCAGGATTTTCGAGTGAGGGGCCAGTGAGCTGTGCGGCAATGTCGCCTCCTGCGGGCCCGTCCGAGAGCGTGTCCGCGAGCTCTGCAGAACGGTCAGCGGACCACCAGACGGCAGGGGACTGGGCGATGGCTCCTTTGATTGCAGGCGTGGTTTCGGTGGAAGCCGTAAGAGCTGCGCGCAGGGCGGAGAGACCGCCGAAGCTTTGCCCCACCAGGACTATGTGGCTGCTGTTGATGATCGGCGGAAGCTCGGTGGCCAGTGCGCTGGCGAATGTTTGGGAGGTGTACTCCTCGCTGCGGTCTTTGGCTGCCGGCAGGAAGACGCGGTTGATCTGGGGGATAAGCCCTGCCGTGACTGCCCGGTCCAGTGCGCCCGTGAGGTCATGCAGATGGATCCAGTCATCGCCATCCAAAAACACCACGGTGGTATCCGCACCGCGGTCATCGAGGCGCGCGGTGCAGCGCCTGCCGAATACCTTCCGGTCGATGGACAGGCGTGCGCCGGGCAAGTCCGCGATGACTTCTGGGGAGCGAGGCGGCCAGAGTGTCTGGTCCACAGAATCGCCGCTCAATAGGCTCGCCTGTGGGCCTGCGCCGTGTGCGTTATGTGGATCGGGATATTTCAGCTCGCCGGATTGAAAGCTATAGGTCACTGCTGAGTGCGCCGGGATGCGCACATCGACGGTGGACATCGATTCGGTGAGCTCGACGTTCGAGCGGTAGGGGTCCGGGAAAACGAGGGCTTCCGCATCCGCGGGCACCGAGATTCGGTGAAGGGTGGTCACGTCCGGGGAGTCTGGCATGAAAATTGCGCCACTTTCATCATTGACTACATAGGTAAACCTAAGCTAACATCCCCTGCATGCGAGTTGCTGTTTTCGGCTATCAGTCGTGGGGACACCGGACGTTGTCTGCGGTCATCAATGCTGGTCATGAAGTAGTTTTGGTAGTTACGCACCCTGCCAGCGATCACCCTTATGAGCAAATGTGGGCAGACTCCGTTGAGGAGCTCGCCAGCGAACATGAGCTCCAGGTGTGTGTCACTGAGCGCGTGGGTCAAGACGTCATTGAGGCGTTGCGCGATGCTGCACCAGACATCATCGTGGCCAACAATTGGCGAACCTGGCTTCCTCCCGAGGTTTTCAGCCTGGCCAAGCACGGCGCATTGAATGTCCACGATGGTCTCCTGCCCGAGTACGCCGGATTTTCGCCCATCCTGTGGGCGCTGTTGAACCGGGAAACTCACGTGGGCGTCACTGTGCACGAGATGGATGAAGTGCTGGACGGCGGACCCATCGTTGCCCAGCGCGCGATCCCCGTGGGTCCGCAGGACACCACCACGGATCTCGTGGCCAAGACCATCGACCTCATCGAGCCCCTCGTGGAACGCGCATTGAGTGACGTCGCCCAAGGCACCGCCACTGCGCAACCTCAAGATCCCACCCGCGCTACGTACTTCCACAAGCGCGGCGAGCAGGAATCTCGCATAGATTTCACCCAACCTGCGGAAGATATCGCCTTGCTGGTCAGGGCGCAGTCCGACCCGTACCCCAATGCTTACTTTGAATTCCGAGGCCAGCGCGTCCGCGTGCTTTCCGCGCACGTCTCGCAGGGCCGCTTCGGCGGAACCCCCGGCCGAGTCACCATCCCTCACGAGGGAGGAATCGCGGTGGTCTGTGGATCGCCCCGTGCCAACGTGCCGGCGCCGGCGATTGTTCTGGATCGTGTTCGTCTCGACGACAACTCGGAACTGACCGCCACCGAATTCTTTGGACATAGGGCTGGATATATCCAACCAAAGGTTTGACCTTTCCCTTTTGTGTACGGGCCACGCCTCGCGCGGAAATCCGTCACCAGTAACAACGGAGAAAAATGACACTCAAGAAGATTCTCGTTAGCACCGCTGCTGTGCTGACCTTGGGCGCGGCACTGACCGCTTGCTCGACTGATGACCAGTCCGGAAATTCCGGGGACTCCCAGGCAGTCAACGCCGAGCAGGGCGCATTCCCCACCACCATCGAGCACCGCTACGGCTCCACCGAAATCAAGGAAGCCCCGCAGCGCGTGGTCTCCTTGGGCTACACGGATCAGGACGCACTGCTGGCGCTGGGAGTTACTCCTGTCTCCGTGAAGTACTGGGACGGAATGACCCCGGATGGTCAGGCTGCGGGCAACTGGTCCAATGACAAGATCGAGGGCGACACTCCTCGGATCGACAAGGACACAGAAGTCAACGCGGAAGCCATCGCCAAGGACAATCCAGACCTCATCGTGGCCGTGTACTCGGACATCGATGAAGACACGTACAAGAAGCTGTCTGAGATCGCCCCTGTCGTCGTACAAAAGGGCGAATACGAAGAACTACAGCAACCATGGGACGTGACCACGGAAGAGATCGGGCAGGCCGTGGGCAAGCCTGAAGAGGCAAAGCGCCAGGTGGAGCAGGTCAAGGAGAAGTTCGCAGAGCTCAAGGGCCGCCACCCAGAATGGGCCGAAAAGGAACTCGGCGTGGCCACTGTCTCCGACGAGAGCCTGGCTGTCTTTGCCGAGGGCGATCCGCGTAGCCGCTTCTTCACCGAGCTGGGATTCAAGATCAACCCGGCCTACGCGGGCATCACCAAGG
The DNA here is from genome assembly GCF_027570065.1 of Corynebacterium evansiae. Taxonomy (NCBI): domain Bacteria; kingdom Bacillati; phylum Actinomycetota; class Actinomycetes; order Mycobacteriales; family Corynebacteriaceae; genus Corynebacterium; species Corynebacterium evansiae. The sequence goes on from NZ_JAKMUT010000012.1 coordinate 19,166, forward strand.
ACAAGTTCTACGGTGAGGTCTCCAAGGAAAACGCAGACCAGATCAACTCTGACGTGCTGGTGTGGGATCAACTGTCTTACTCTCCGAAGCAGAGCAAGGCTTCTGTGACCGAGGATCCGATCGTGGGCAAGCTGCCCGCCGTGAAGGACGGACACAGTGTCTACCTGGAAGGCGACCTGGAAAAGGCCTTCGGATGGCAGACCGTGCTGAGCCTGAACTACCTGCTGGACAAGATCGAGCAGCCGTTGGCAGACGCCACGAAGTAGTCTGAATCAACTGCCGAACCGCCCCGCATGAACGTGCTGGGGCGGTTTTGCTGTTGCTGGCTAGGGGACGGGCACTCATGGGGATAACGGATGCACGCTAGGGGCGAGCTGCCTGTATTCCGGTCAGAAACCGGGGTAAGAATAGACCAGTTGTTTTCTAGAAGGGATTCCCTGTGCACTTAAGCGACCTCATGGACGCCACCACCCTGCTCCAGAACTTTGGCGGCTGGGCGCTCGGCGGCATTGCGCTGATTATCTTTATTGAATCCGGCGTGCTCTTCCCGTTCCTCCCCGGCGATTCCATGCTGGTCACCGCGGCAATCTTGCGCGATCAGCTGGGCTTGAACGTTCCGATTCTGGTGGGCGTGGCCATCGTCGCGGCGTTCTTGGGCGACCAGGTAGGTTTCTGGCTCGGCCACCGCTTTGGCCGCAAGTTGTTTAAGCCCGACGCCAAGATCCTCATAACCGAGCACCTCGAACAAGCCGAGGCTTTCTTCCTGAAGTACGGGCCGTTGGCTCTGGTACTGGGGCGCTTCATCCCGATCGTGCGTACCTACATTCCCGTGGCCGCTGGTACCGCGGAGATGCCGTACAAGAAGTTCGTGGGATGGAACGTCACGGGTGCAGTGCTGTGGATTGTCAGCATGGTCGGCATTGGCGTGCTGCTGGGGGATATCCCGGGCATTGCGGATCGCATCGACATGATCGCCATCGTCATCGTGCTGGTGTCTGTGACTCCGGTGGTGATTTCCGCGATGATCAACTGGCGGAAGTCCAAGAAGACTCCCGCCCAGGAGCTGATGGAGGACTAAGCCCTGATCGTCACTTGGGGACGATCAGCGGACCGCCGGTGACAGGATCCTCGATGACTAGCGCGTTGAGGGCAAACGCCTCGAGCAGTAGCTCTGGGGTAATGACCTCGCTGGGACGCCCGGTGGCGAGGACCTGTCCATCCTTCATCACCACGAGATTATCGCTGTAGCGTACAGCCAAGTTGAGATCGTGCAGCACCATCACCACAGTCCGATCCAGCTCTCGGCGTAGACGCTGCACCAGCTCCAAAATCTCTACCGACGTGGCCAGATCCAGGTAGGTGGTGGGCTCGTCCAGGAACAGGATGTCCGTGTTCTGCGCAAGAACCATGGAGATCCACACACGCTGCCGCTGCCCTCCGGACAGAGAATCCAGGGTGCGCTCCGCCAGCCCCATCGAGCCAGTCATTTCCAGCGCCTTGTGCACCTCGGCTTCGTCCGTGGACGACCACTGACGGATCCACGATTGGTGTGGGTGCCGACCGCGCGAGACGAGATCAGCCACGTTGAGTCCCTCCGGGGCGGTAGGGGTTTGTGGCAGCACGCTGATGGTCCGTGCGAGGTCCTTGCGCCTGATGGATGAGATATCGGCGCCGTCTAACAGCACTTCGCCCTCATTCGCCGGAAGGAGACGAGACATGGCTCGCAACAACGTGGATTTGCCGCAGCCATTGGGGCCGATGATTGTGGTGATCTGCCCGCGAGGAAAGTCCACGTCCAAGCCTTCGATGACCGTCCGGTCGCCGTAGCCCACGGCGAGGCCGCGTGCGCTCATGCTGTGCTTCTGAGTCATGTGTCCTTCTTTGTTCGCGGCACTGCTAACTTCCAGGGTGGGATCTTTTCTCATGCCGTGGTTGACCTATTCCGTTGGACCAGCAAATAAATAAGGAACGCACCGCCGATTGCCGAGGTGAGAATGCCCACCGGCAGCTCTACGGGCAGAAGAGTTTGGGTGCTGATATCTGCCAGCAGGAGTAGCGCAGCGCCGGTCAGCGCAGAGGCCAGAAGCGGTGGTGCAGAGCAGTTGCACAAGCGCAGCGCCACCTGTGGGGCCACGAAGGCGACGAACCCGATGGGGCCAGCGGCCGAGACCGCCACTGCTGCCAAAGCCACGGCAGCGGCGAGCAGAAGCACCTGCACACCCTGGACGTTTTGTCCCAAAGCCCGTGCAGTATCCGAGCCCAGCAAGGTGGCTAAAAGTTGGTGACCAATCCAGGCCAGCAGCGGTGTAAACACCAACACAACAATGGCGATGGGCCACATCTTGGACCAGTCCGCAGTGCTCAGGGAGCCAGTAAGCCAGAACTGCGCGGCCGCGGCATCGCGCAACTCCGTGCGGATCATCAGGAAGTTGATATACGAGGTCAACAGAGCAGAGATGATGATGCCGAACAGCACTAGCCGGAAGGAATCAGTCGATCTCCTCCACGCCAGAGCCCACATCACCGTTGCGGTGACAGCCGCACCAAGCACCGCGGCCAAGGGAATGCCGATGCTGCTGAGCCAGCCGAGGAAACCACCAGCGCCACCACCCAGAGTGATGACGGTGACCGCGGCCGCGGACGCGCCCGTAGTGAAGCCCAAGATATCCGGGCTGGCCAGCGCATTGCGAGTCACGGACTGAGTGAGGGCTCCGGATAATCCCAGCGCACAGCCCACCAGAATGGCCGTCAGCGCACGAGGCATGCGCCAATCCAAAACCACCAGACGCTCAATGCGGGTGCCCTGGCCGGTGAACAGCACCTCCAGCACACGAGCCGGGGACACAGGATAGTCACCCAGGCCGATGGAGACCGCCGCTAGCAAGACGATCGCCACGAGCAGCAATAGAGACACCGTCAACGCGCGAGGGCGCCAGACCACAGAAAATGAGCCCACGCGGAATGGCGGGCGCCCAGGGATAGTGGAAGAGGTAGGGCGGGCAAGGAGGGAACTCATTAAATGGCCACCACCCGGCGTCGATAAATAAGGGCGATGAAGAACGGCGCGCCCACGAACGCGAGGATGATGCCTACTTGCAACTCGCCCGGACGAGCGATCAGACGGCCCACCACGTCTGCGAACAGCATCATCACCGCACCCGTCAGGGCAGAGTAAGGGAGGATCCAGCGGTAATCAGGGCCCGTGATGGCGCGCACGAGGTGCGGGACCACCAGGCCGATGAAGGTGATGGGGCCGGCGGCAGCTGTCGCGGCACCGGCCAGCAGTGCGATCAGAGCCATGCCAATCAGGCGGGCGCGCTGGGTGTTGATGCCCAGTCCGGAGGCGATGTCATCGCCCAGATTCAGGAGGTTTAGCTGCGGTGCCGTGATGAACGCCAGCAGGAGGCCCACCAGGATAAACGGCAGCACGCCGTAGAACACGGTGAGATCCCGGCCCGCGATGGAGCCGACGGTCCAGAAGCGCATGCGATCCAGATTGGCATCGTCAGTGAGGATAAAACCGCTGATGATGGCGCTGAGGACCGCGGACAAAGCCGCGCCGCCGAGGACCAGCGTCATTGGATTGGCCTGTCCTCCTCCTATGGACGCCAAACTAAACACCAACGCAGTAGCAGCGATGGCCCCACCGAACGCCCACATGCTGGTAGCCCACACGGACGTCACACCCAGCAAGGAGAAGCTGGCAACCACGGCCAGGGACGCACCGTAGTTGATGCCGAGAATGCCCGTGTCCGCGAGAGGGTTGCGCGTGTGCCCTTGGATCAATGCACCGGAGGCGCCAAGGGCAGCACCGGCGACTAGGCCCAACAGGGTGCGGGGAATGCGGAGCTCGACGATCACGCGCTGATCCACATTCAGCCCCTCCGCGTGGCCGAACGCCGTGCCGAGATCGCGGAACACGGCGGACACTTCTCCAAAAGGGATCTGCCGTGATCCAAACACGATGCTGGCAACGATGCTGGCGAGCAATAGGAGGAAAAGGACGCCGAGGCCGACGAGGCGACGCGGGATTTTACCTGATGGAGCGCTGGCAGAAGCGTCCGCAGTAGCGTCCGCGCGAGACCCCAGGTGTGATTGAGAAGGGGATTGCGCATGCGGGGTAGAGATAGCCATGCATCCCTCCTTGACGCGTGAAAGTCCATGATCTTAACGGGAGCAAGCTTACGTGAACAAGGTAAGCCTAATCAA
>NZ_JAKMUT010000013.1:0-3863 GCF_027570065.1 Corynebacterium evansiae
AACCCAGCTCGCGTGCCGCTTTAATGGGCGAACAGCCCAACCCTTGGGACCTACTCCAGCCCCAGGATGCGACGAGCCGACATCGAGGTGCCAAACCATCCCGTCGATATGGACTCTTGGGGAAGATCAGCCTGTTATCCCCGGGGTACCTTTTATCCGTTGAGCGACACCGCTTCCACAAGCCGGTGCCGGATCACTAGTCCCTACTTTCGTACCTGCTCGACCTGTCAGTCTCACAGTCAAGCTCCCTTGTGCACTTACACTCAACACCTGATTGCCAACCAGGCTGAGGGAACCTTTGGGCGCCTCCGTTACACTTTGGGAGGCAACCGCCCCAGTTAAACTACCCACCAGGCACTGTCCCTAACCCGGATCACGGGCCGAGGTTCAGATGCCCAATCCGATCAGAGTGGTATTTCACCAACGACTCCACAACCACTAGCGTAGCCGCTTCACAGTCTCCCACCTATCCTACACAAACCGAACCGAACACCAATACCAAGCTATAGTGAAGGTCCCGGGGTCTTTTCGTCCTGCCGCGCGTAACGAGCATCTTTACTCGTACTGCAATTTCACCGGGCCTGTGGTTGAGACAGCAGGGAAGTCGTTACGCCATTCGTGCAGGTCGGAACTTACCCGACAAGGAATTTCGCTACCTTAGGATGGTTATAGTTACCACCGCCGTTTACTGGGGCTTAAATTCTCCGCTTCGACCACAAAGATCTAACAGGTCCTCTTAACCTTCCAGCACCGGGCAGGCGTCAGTCCGTATACATCGACTTACCGTCTTCGCACGGACCTGTGTTTTTAGTAAACAGTCGCTTCCCTCTATTCTCTGCGACCACCACCAGCTCAACACGTCGTTCACCAGCAGCGGCACCCCTTCTCCCGAAGTTACGGGGCCATTTTGCCGAATTCCTTAACCACAGTTCACCCGAACGCCTTAGTATTCTCTACCTGACCACCTGTGTCGGTTTACGGTACGGGCCGTACATGCACTCACTAGAGGCTTTTCTCGACAGCATAGGATCACCAACATCCCCACAACGGGTACGCATCACGCCTCACCCTTAATGCAGGACGGATTTACCAAATCCTGCGGGCCACACGCTTACACCACAATCCAATCAGTGGCTCGGCTACCTTCCTGCGTCACCCCATCGCTTGGCTACTACCAGATCAGGTCCCACGCATCCACACACCACACACACAAAGTGCACGTAGCATCCTTCAGGGTGGTTAGTATCACTGATTCACCATTGGTCGCACACACACGGGTACGGGAATATCAACCCGTTAACCATCGACTACGCCTGTCGGCCTCGCCTTAGGACCCGACTCACCCTGGGAAGATTAGCTTGACCCAGGAACCCTTAGTCATCCGGCGGATACGTTTCACACGCATCATTCGCTACTCATGCCTGCATTCTCACTCGCATAACCTCCACCACACGGTCACCCGGCAGCTTCAACGATCACACGACGCTCCCCTACCAACCCAACAAGAATGTTGAGTTCCGCGGTTTCGGCGGTGTACTTGAGCCCCACTACATTGTCGGCGCAGAACCACTCGACCAGTGAGCTATTACGCACTCTTTCAAGGATGGCTGCTTCTAAGCCAACCTCCTGGCTGTCTTCGCGATCCCACATCCTTTTCCACTTAGCACACTCTTAGGGGCCTTAACCGGCGATCTGGGCTGTTTCCCTCTCGACTAACGAAGCTTATCCCCCGCAGTCTCACTGCCGCGCTCTGACTTACCGGCATTCGGAGTTTGGCTGACGTCGCTAAGATGATAGTCCCGCTCAACCAACCAGTAGCTCTACCTCCGGCAAGAAACACACGACGCTGCACCTAAATGCATTTCGGGGAGAACCAGCTATCACGGAGTTTGATTGGCCTTTCACCCCTACCCACAACTCATCCCCTCAGTTTTCAACCTAAGTGGGTTCGCGCCTCCACAGCCTCTTACAGCTGCTTCACACTGGCCATGGGTAGATCACCCCGCTTCGGGTCCAGGACACGCCACTAAAACACCCTAATTAGGATTCGGTTTCCCTACGGCTACCCCACAACACGGGTTAACCTCGCGACATGCCGCTGACTCGCAGGCTCATTCTTCAAAAGGCACGCCATCACCCTTTAAAAGGCTCTGACGGCTTGTAGGCACACGGTTTCAGGTACTATTTCACTCCCCTCCCGGGGTACTTTTCACCATTCCCTCACGGTACTCATACACTATCGGTCACAATAAGTATTCAGGCTTACCGGGCGGTCCCGGCAGATTCACAGCAGATTCCACGAGCCCGCTGCTACTCGGGTATCACATCAACCCCAACACCACATGCTTTCACGTACCGGACTCTCACCGTCTACGGCAGGCCATTCCAAACCACTTCCGCTAACACACAATGTCGGGGCACGGCATGGCAGCACCGCACAACACAACCCCACAACCCCACACACGCAAACCCTGCCAGGTATCACACGCATGCAGTTTAGCCAAAATCCACGTTCGCTCGCCGCTACTAGCAGAATCATTATTATTTTCTTCTCCTGCGGGTACTAAGATGTTTCACTTCCCCGCGTTACCACCACACAAACTATGAATTCATTCATGCAGCGACCACACACAACTGTGGCCAGGTTTCCCCATTCGGACACCCTCGGATCAACGCTCGATTGACAACTCCCCGAGGACTATCGCGGCCTTCCACGTCCTTCATCGGCTTATCATGCCCAAGGCATCCACCGTGCGCCCTTCACAGACAACACAAAATACTAAGACACCCACACACCAACCACACAAACAAAACATTCATGTAATCAGCGCGTGAACAAAAATGATTTCAAACAAAAAATCACAAAAAGAAGATACTCGCGTCCACTATACAGTTCTCAAACAACACTAAACACCCACAACAAACCAACGAAAACTCATCAGCCCATTGCCGAGCGTCCACAAAAAGGAACAAACAGATTGTCCCAGACACCCAACAGCCATGACAAACCAAAACTTTGCTAACCCAACCCCAACACTGTGCCAACCCCAACACACAACATCCACACTCAACAAAAATGTGACCTGAACACAACAGCACCCAACAACCACAACACATGGCTGAACCGGCTACCTATTCACCCAGAAACAAAACAAAAAATAAATACTCCTTAGAAAGGAGGTGATCCAGCCGCACCTTCCGGTACGGCTACCTTGTTACGACTTCGTCCCAATCGCCAATCCCACCTTCGACAGCTCCCTAACAAGTTTGGGCCACTGGCTTCGGGTGTTACCAACTTTCATGACGTGACGGGCGGTGTGTACAAGGCCCGGGAACGTATTCACCGCAGCGTTGCTGATCTGCGATTACTAGCGACTCCGACTTCATGGAGTCGAGTTGCAGACTCCAATCCGAACTGAGACCGGCTTTAAGGGATTAGCTCCACCTCACGGTATCGCAACCCACTGTACCGACCATTGTAGCATGTGTGAAGCCCTGGACATAAGGGGCATGATGATTTGACGTCATCCCCACCTTCCTCCGAGTTAACCCCGGCAGTCTCTCGCGAGTCCCCACCATAACGTGCTGGCAACACAAGACAAGGGTTGCGCTCGTTGCGGGACTTAACCCAACATCTCACGACACGAGCTGACGACAACCATGCACCACCTGTACACCAGCCACAAGGGAAACTACATCTCTGCAGCGATCCGGTGTATGTCAAGCCCAGGTAAGGTTCTTCGCGTTGCATCGAATTAATCCACATGCTCCGCCGCTTGTGCGGGCCCCCGTCAATTCCTTTGAGTTTTAGCCTTGCGGCCGTACTCCCCAGGCGGGGCGCTTAATGCGTTAGCTACGGCACG
>NZ_JAKMUT010000014.1:0-3383 GCF_027570065.1 Corynebacterium evansiae
GTAGTGGGTGGCAAAGATGATCGTGCGGCCCAGCTGCGCCTGGTGCTTCATGGAGTCCCAGAAGCGGTGGCGTGCGCCGGCGTCCATACCAGCGGTGGGCTCATCGAGGATGAGAATGTCCGGGTTGCCGAGGATTGCTAGGGCGAAGCGAAGGCGCTGCTGCTCGCCGCCGGAGCACTTGCCTACGCGCCGCTTGTAGATGGGCTCCAGGTTGGCCTGCTCGATAACCTCGTCGAGGGGCAGGTGCTCGGGGAAAGTAGCGGCGATCATCTCCACCGTGTCCTTCACGGTCAGTTCGTGGAGCAGGCCACCGGTCTGCATCAGTGCGCTGATGTTTTGGTTGTATACGGCCTGCTTGGGGGATTGGCCCATAACTTTCACTGTGCCGGCGGTCGGGGAAGTGAGCCCTAGGATCAGGTCCACGAGGGTGGTCTTGCCCGCGCCGTTGGTGCCGAGCAGTGCGATGATCTCGCCCGGGCGAACGCTGAGGCTAACGTCTTTCAGCGCATGCACCGGTTGGTTGGAACGTGGCTTGAAGGTCTTGCTGATTCCTCTTACTTCTATGGCCTGTGCCAGTTTTGTTGTACTCATGGTTTTTACGCTATTTCGCCGAAGTAGGGACCGCGCATACCGTTCATCACGAATTGCACCGTGACGTTTGTCATGGGCTGTCATAAGCTCTGCAAAATTTTTTTCCTTGCTTGGTCGTGGTAACCAAAAAGCAACGATTTGCGTTTTAAAGTAAACGAGATGAGTGTTATAGCTTCCACCAGTTCGCGCGGCACCTCTAAGAGGCTGCCGGGCGCTTTTGGTGCGTTCATGGGGTTCGCTCTTCTCGCTGCCTATGCGGTGTATCGGCTTACTCTGCCAGAGGTTCGCGCCTCCTGGTTCACGAACCTCTTTAAGTGGCCGACGGATTTCAAGGTCTATTACAACGCGGCGGTGGCACTGAACAGTGGCCAGGAGCTGTATTCTCAGCCTTTCGTCGGGGGCCTTCCATTTACGTATCCGCCCTTTTCTGGCGTGATTTTTAGGTTGCTGCCGCTTGCACCGTTTGAGGTTGCGGCAAGTATCTGGCTAGGCCTTACCGCCTTGGTGCTGTTTGCGGTGATCGTCGGGGTTTTCCGCGAGCGCGGTTATGCCTGGTCGCCGGGGCTGATCCTCGTTTCCATGGCAGCACTAGTCGCATCGTTCCACCTGGCTCCGGTCTTCGGTACTTTCTTCTGGGGCCAGATCAACATCTTCCTCATGGGCTTGGTTGCCCTGGATTTCCTGCGCAGGCGCACCGGCAACAAGGGCGGCGGCATCTTCAGCGGCCTGGCCGCCGGCATTAAACTCACCCCGGTCTTCTTCTACCTGCCGCTGTTGCTGGGCAGGCGCTGGCGCGCAATGGTTTACATGACCCTCACGATCCTCGCGACCGTTGTCATTGGCTTCCTGTTCGTCCCGGACGCCAAGTCATTCTGGCAGACCAAGATCTTCGAAACCCAGCGCATCGGCGGGGAGGACAATCCCGGCGCGCAGTCCCTCGGCGCAGTCTTGCACCGCCTCGGTTACGACAACACGGTGCTGTGGCTCGTCTGCGTCGTCGCCATCGTGGCGCTGTACAGCATCGTGGTCCTGGGCTGCTACCGTCGCGGTAACTACTCGATGATCATGGCCCTTGGCGGAGTTGTTGCCTGCATCATCTCGCCGTTTAGCTGGTACCACCACTGGGTGTTCTTGGTGCCGCTCTTTGTCGTTTTTCTGGACGCCGGGTTCCAGCTGGTACAGGCGGTCTCAGACAAGGTGAAGGGAGTGCTGGGCTGGGTTGTTGAGCAGCTCCTGAGCTTCGCAGTGGTGGCGGTATTGACGGTGGTGTTCCTGCCTTTCGTCAGCAACGCCACGTCCCGCAGGCTTGGTTTCTTCGGCCAGGGCGTGGCTCACGATAACCCGCTGTGGCAGGGCGCCTTCACCTTCCTGGGCGTGGCCTTCGTCGTGGTGGCTGCGGCGTACTATGCGGTCCGGTATTTCACGGACCGCCGTGCTACTGGGACCGAGCGCGACGCTGCTGATTCTCTGTAAAGGTGCGTTCGGCGAGGGATTCGCCGGCACCGTCCTGCAGGTGGACAACAACGTTGATCCCAAGTTCTTCGAGTTCCTCGACATCCTCGCGGTACATGGCCACTGAACTGATGGTGCATTCCTCCGGATTGATGTTGGAGGCAAAAATCTCCTTTACTGCGTCTACGTTGGCGTGCTGGGCGGGCATGGCAAGCATGATCATGTCGATCTGGTGGCTGTCCTTCACGCGCTCCCAGAAGTCGATATCTGTGGCGTCGCCCTCCACAACGTTGTAACCGCGCTCCTGCAGGTGGCGCACTCGGGCGGGGTCGTGCTCCACGCCCAAGACCTTCGTGCCGTAGACCTCGGTGAGTTCGTTGTAGCAAGACACCCCCAGGCGGCCCACGCCGAGAACCAGGGCGTGGGCATCGCCGAGGTCGATGGGGCGATCCTCCGGGTGGATCTTGTGCGGCGGGCGCGTCGGAAGGCGCTTGGCCAGGCGCGTTGCCCGCGAGACACTCTGCGGGTTGAGGATCGCCGAGATGACGAAGCTGAGGGATACCGCGAGGACGAGAGAAAGCAGCCAGCGCTGGTTGAGCCAACCGTCACTTACTCCGAGAGCAGCGATAATGAGTGCGAACTCCGAGTAGTTCGCCAACAACAGTGAAGCGAGAACGGAGGTGCGATTGCGCAGCCCGAGTCCCCACAAGATCGCCCAGTAGGCGATGCCTTGGACGGGCAGCAGAATGAGCAACAGGGCAGCGTCGGCGAGGTTCTGCAGGTTTGGTAGACCCAGGAAGCCGATGTTGACGAAGAAGCCAACCAGTAGCAGCTCCTTGAGGGTGAACAGGGAATGGCTGAGTTGTTCTGCGCCGGGGGAGCGGGAGAGAACAATGCCCATGATGAGGGCTCCGAGGCTGCCGGAGAGCCCCACCCACTCGAAGAGCGCGTAACCCGGCAGCAGGGCCATAACGATGCCGAACAGGGCACCGAGTTCACCGTGGCCGAGCTTGTACCAGCGGCGGGTGGTCAATGCCAGCAGCGGGACGATGGCGACCAGCAACAGAGAAGCCAGGCGTGGCGGTTCGCCCCGAAGGATGCTCATGAACGCGACGGCCAGAATGTCCTGCATGATCAGTACGCCGATGCAGATATTGCCGTAGAGGGCTTGCTCGTCGCCGCGGTCCTGCAGAATCTTGATGACGACGATGGTGCTGGAGAAGCTCAAGACCAGCGCGATGTTTACAGCCACGGAGAAATCGGTGGGGCCGAAGGCGCCAAGCGCGCCGAGGGCGGTGATGAAGCCCGCGCCAATCAGCGTCATCACAACAACATGGGCA
>NZ_JAKMUT010000015.1:0-3338 GCF_027570065.1 Corynebacterium evansiae
CAGAACGTCGTGAGACAGTTCGGTCTCTATCCGCCGCGCGCGTTGAAACTTGAAGAAAGCTGTCCCTAGTACGAGAGGACCGGGACGGACGTACCTCTAGTGTGCCAGTTATCCCGCCAGGGGTATCGCTGGTTGGCTACGTACGGAAGGGATAACCGCTGAAAGCATCTAAGCGGGAAGCCTGTTTTAAGATGAGGTTTCGTTAAGGTCCCCTAAAGACGATAGGGTAGATAGGCCAGACCTGGACGCACTGCAAGGTGTGAAGGCTACTGGTACTAATTGACCACAACAAACACCAACACACACTATGTGTGCTGGCAAAACAAACAACAAGAAGAAGAAACAAAATATTGTCACTGTCGTGACCGCGTCCACTATGCAGTATCTGACACAACACCCGAAAGCACACCTAAGGGTTGGAATGCTTCGTATGTTTGTCGGTGGTCAATAGCTGCAGGGAAACGCCCGGTCCCATTCCGAACCCGGAAGCTAAGCCTGCACACGCTGATGGTACTGCAACCGGGAGGTTGTGGGAGAGTAAGTCACCGCCGACACCAAACAACAACAAACAACAAAATAACGTAGAAGAAGAGGACGGTATACCACCGTCCTCTTCTTTTGTTTTGCTAGTCTCAAACGCATGGACCAAGCACAAATTTCTACTGTGGTGGAACAAGTAGAGCAGGGAATTCAAGGCTTGCAAGACGTCGATAAGCTTCTGGCCTATTTAGATAGCCTGCATCCCGATGATCTGGGTGGTGTGGAGTTCCTCGTTGATCGCATGTTTGAGCAGGAGCGTAACCAAATATGGGAGCTTACGGAACCTCTCAAAGAATTTCTTGCGGATTTAAAGGAATGCCAGAAGTAGTGCAGACCCTTACCGAGGCGACCATTAACTTTGTAAAGCCCACCGGACTAAATCTGGCTGACCCCGACGATTCGAGCCAGTACGCCGACCAGGTGTGGCAGGCCGGCGAGCTGCTCCAGACTGCCATGTTTGAACCTCATCTTTTAGCCGGCTATGGAATTGAGCCAATCAAGGCTCACGATATCTTCCTAGTGGCGCAACGCGCAGTTGACGAAGTTCTGCAACAGTTGCCGCTTATTGAGGATGTCAATGAAGCCGTGCGTTGGAGTGCCGAGCGCTTGGCGCAGGAACTACCTCATGCAGCTCAACTATCAAAGGTTGACGGGCTGTACTTGGCCCAGTGGCTCTTGGGCATTCTTGAGTCGCCGTATGCGGAACAAATAGATGTTGACCCCGTGCAGTACGAGGAATCTTTAGGGGTAGAGGGCGTGAAGGAACTTCGCGAGCGGGGGCAGGGTGCGTATGCAAAGCGTCGGTTGGCGGTGCTTTCTGGCTCTGTCGAGGACGTATTTCGTACTCATACGGACGGATACGAGCAGCTGATTCGCGGCCTTTCGGAGATAGGTCAGTTTGACCTCGCCTATAAGTACTCAGAGAAGGCCTTGCTGGCCTTACCCACCGAGGATACTTTCGATATCGTTACTTTTTGGGCCGCGCTTTCCGACGCCCACTTTCCCCACCGCAGTCCCGCCGTACACCGAATAGCCTTCGATAGTTTTCCAATGCTATCGACTGCGCGTGGCCTTTTTGCCGCCGTAGGGGACACCGCGTCCGTACTCATCCAAACTCGCCTGCGGGATAAGCCATGGGACCTAGCGATGTTCCAGTACTTGTGCCTAGATGATCCGGAGCGTGCTTGGGCAACAGCCTCGGACGCCAGAATTGAATGGAGCTTGGCAGAACAGCTTCTTCCGGATTTGCCGGACGAGACCATTCCCATTCTGATGCGAATAGTCGAGGAGCAGTTGGAAAACAAGTGTGGTCGCGACCAAGCGTATGAGTTGCTCGGAAAGGTCCAAAGGGCTGCTGATCCAATTTCCTTTGAAGAATTCTTGGGCCGGCTAAAGCGGAAGTTTGCTGACTGTCCTGAAATTCGCAGCCTGTTTGCCGGCGTCGACGAACTCTAAACCATTCCTTTTACCCCCGTTGACCATTGATACTCGAGTCTGGGGATCCCTGCGGGTTTAGGCCATCCTATTCGAACACAAACACCCCCACCAAGGTCATATGTCCGGTAGGCGGGATACTATATGGGAGCTAGTTAGAAAACATACTCGAAAACCCTCGTCCTGTTGGAGTGCCCCGCTGTGACTGCTACACTCGCCCCACCCGAACCTGATGTTGCCCTCGACTACCCCGAATCTCTACTCATAGACGACCCAACCAACCCCGACCCCGACGCCAACCCGGACGTCCCAGACGCGTTCTACACCACCAATGCACCCGGCAACCACATCGGCCAAGCCGGCACCTACACGCGTAAAACCTCCTGGTTCCTCTACCGCGCAATCCTGCCCCAACTAGACGACGACGTCGACTTAAGCCTCACCAGCCTGGCCAAAGACCTCGGCATCTCTTATAGCAAACTCCTCGGGTATATCCGTGCCCACTATCGCATGCGACAACTACCTCTAGTCACCGAAGTACAAGGCCAGCACTGGATACTCGATCTGACCAAACTGCGCATCATCGACCGCGAACTACACCGCCTAGATAGCAACCCCGACCATCTCGAAGCTATCGACGCAGCACTCGCAGACTTCCTCACCCCCACCACACCCAACCAAACCGTGCCCACTGATGCTGACCTACGCCGGTTTATCCGCACCTTCATCGACACCCACCTTTGCCCAGAAGACAAAGAACAAAAACCCGAACCAACCCTTCGCATTCACATCAATCCAGACCACACGACCACCCTGTCACTGACCTGCGACCGCGCCACAGCCGTTATCATCGCCCGCCACATCGACGCCTACACCAATAAAGCAAAAACAACCAACGCACAAGGCCTAATCGACCTCATCTTGGAAGACACCCACACCAGCGTCGCGATCAACACATTTACCACCAACGAAGACACCAACAGCGTCTACATCCCAGGCGCCGGATGGATAAACATAGGCCACGCGCCCACAGACAACACCTTCATCCGCCGGCTTAATGCCGACGAAATTGACGGATACACCCCAAATGTTGACATCCGCGCCTACACCCAAGGCAGAGACGCCACCTGCCGCTGGCCCGGCTGCACCATCCCCGCCACACAGTGCCAACTAGACCACCGCATCGAATACCACCAAGGCGGACCCACCAGTCCGGATAATTTAGTAAACCTTTGCCAACACCACCACAACATCAAAACTGACCGCCGCGTCCACTACATCCTCGACCCCATCACCGGCACCATCGCCTGGCTCCACCGAGACGGCACCTACCAACTAGACCACGCCACCGGACCACTAGCCAC
>NZ_JAKMUT010000016.1:0-2694 GCF_027570065.1 Corynebacterium evansiae
AATGCGACCGGGGAAGCCCAACGCATGTGGGCCTCGAGCATTCGCGTTTTAGCGCTTCAGCCCCGCGATCATGGTCTTCAAGTTGCTGCGCAGGAAATCCTCGTAGGTTCCCGCGACCGTGCCCGGCTTGCCGAGCTCATCGGAGTGCAGTGGCTCGTCGAAGATCGGAATCCCGGCCTCCTTCGAGACGGTCTTCATGGGGCGCGTATCCACGTTCGACTCCACGAACAGGTGCTTCGGGCGCTTGTCCTTCAGCTGGCGCACGAGGTGTCCGATCTGCGCGGGGGAGCCGTTTTCATCCGTGTCGATCTGCCAGATATACAGCTGCTCCATGCCGTAGGTGTCGACCATGTATTGGAAGGCATGTTCACTGGCCACGAGCACACGATCCTCCTTCGGCAGCGCACCGATCTGCTCGCGGTAGTCGGCGTCGATGCTCTCCAGCATGGCCTTGTACTCCGCCCCCTTCTCCTCGATGTGCTCGGCACGCTCGGGTAGGGCCTCGGCCAGCGCCGCGGTCACGTTCTCGGCCATCGCGATGCCGACGGTCGGGTCCAGGAAGGCGTGCGGGTTGATCTCCTGATTGCCCTTTTCGTCCTTGAGGTACTTCGGTTCCACGCCCTTGGTGGCCTCGACCATCTGGGAATCGTCCAGGCCCGCGGTGTTTTTCAGTTTCGCGAGCCAGCCGTGCTCACCGCCCTCGAGGTTCAGCCCGTTGTAGAACAGCAGGTCGGCGTCGCTCGTCGCATCCAGGTCCGCGGGCAGGGGGTCGTAGTCGTGCGGGTCCGTGCCGGTCGGCACGAGGTTATGGACGTCCACCGCCTCGCCGCCGATCTCCTCCACCAGGTCCGCCAGCAGCGTGAAGGTGGTGACGACGTTCAGCTGCTCACCGTCTGCCTTCTCCTCCGTCGAGAAGGTCACGGCCCCGAACACGAGGGCACCGCCCACCAGGAGGGCCAACAGCGCGGCCAGTGGCTTATTGCCCAGCGAGCGAGCAATCAGTCCCTTGCCTTGCGCGAAGAGGAAAGCCAGCAGGAACAGCGCGCTGGCGGTCAGCACGATCGTCACGCCGGAGGACACGTTGTAGCTATAGCTCAGGAACAGCCCCACTACGGAGCTGAGCGCCGAGATCGCCACTGAAAGCCCGATCATCACTCCCAGCCGGTTCGTCAGCAGGTACGCCGCCGACGCCGGAGTGATCAGCAGGGAGACCACCAGGATCACGCCCACCGTCTGCAGGGAAATGACCGTCACCAGCGTGAGCACCACCATCAGCCCGTAGTGGATTGCCCGCACGGGCACGCCAGCCGACTGCGCCATGACGGGGTCGAAGGTGCTGAGCTTGAGCTCCTTGTAAAAGACCAGCGTGAGAATCAGCACGGCAGCGGCAATACCGATCGAGAGGTTGCGGTCGGCGTCCTGAACGGTCAGGACGTTGCCGAAGAGGATCTCCGTCAGATCCGTCGCCGTCTGCGCTTTCGCCATGAGCAGCACGCCGATCGCGAAGAAGGTGGAAAAGACGATGCCGATCGCCGAATCGTTCTTCACAGTGGAGCGTTCGCTGATCAGCCCGATCGCCAGTGTGGCGAGTAGACCCGCGACCACCGCCCCGAGGAAGAGGTTCGTGCCGAGCAGGTAGGAGGCCGCGACCCCCGGTAGTACGGCGTGCGAGATGGCGTCGCCGATCAGGGCCATGCCGCGCAGCACGATGAAGCTGCCGACGATGCCGCAGGCCACGCCCACGATCACCGAGGTGATCAGCGCTTTTTGCAGGTAGCCGTGGCTGAGTAGTGAGTCGAGGAACTCCGCGATCATGCTGTCTCCTCCTGGAGGGCTGCCTGCCGTGGCGTGGGGTGGGCTGGTGCTGACGGCTCGCGGATGACGAGCGCGCCGAAGGCCTTCTGCAGCACGTCGGGGACGAAGACCTCCTCGGTGGGACCCGCCGCGACGAGCTCGCCGTTGAGGACGATGAGGTCGTTGTAGTAGCCGCGCACCGTGTTCATGTCGTGGTGCACGACGACGACGTGCTTGCCCGCGTCCGCCATCTGCCGCAGCAGGGTCACGATCGTCTTCTCGCTGGGGACGTCGATGCCGACGAAGGGCTCGTCCAGGAAGATGTACTCCGCGTCCTGGACGATGGCGCGGGCAAAGAGGACGCGCTGGAACTGTCCGCCCGAGAGTTCGCTGATGTGGCGGTGGCGAAAGTCCCACATGTCGACGTCCTTGAGAGCCTGGGTGGCTGCTTCGCGTTCGGCCTTGCCGGGGCGGTGGAAAAGACCCAGGCGCGGGTAAGTGCCCATCAGGACGGTGTCGAAGACGCTGGTGGGGAAGTTGCGGTCGAGGTCAGAGCGCTGCTCGATATAAGCGATTGCGCGGCGCTGCTCGGCGGGGGCCTTGCCGTCGAGGGTGACGGGGTAGCCGGCAGGGGCGCCGGTGGGGCCTGTGCCGTGGACGTTGTGTTTGTCCAGGATCTGGAGCATCGCCTTCATGAGGGTGGATTTGCCTGAGCCGTTGGGGCCGATGATGCCGTGCATGCCGGGGGAGTCGAGGGTGAAGCTGATGTTCCGAATCGCGGTGTTCGCGCCGTAGCTCACGCTCAAGTTCTGGACGCTAATACTCATGGCAGCCAAGAATAGTGCTCAGTTCAATGAATCACCAAGTTCAATGTATTGAACTTTGGGGTGGGGTGGTGTT
>NZ_JAKMUT010000017.1:0-2665 GCF_027570065.1 Corynebacterium evansiae
CTGGGACTCAAATCGGGACTTTAGCGATGGCATTTTGTCACTTAAGCCGGTTTGGAAGTGATGGGGTTAAGTGACAATTTTCGATTTTGTGACCTTGGATGACTGCGTCGTTTTGAGGAGTCGTCTGCACGGATTTCAGAAGTCCTCTGTACTATCGCCATCCACTCCGGAGAGGCCGCGGGCGTTCGTCCACTTCATCTGGAACGCGATTCGACAGAGCGCATTCAATACGATGGTCTTTTTCTCCCTGCGAAGGATGGGGGCAGTTTAGGGTGCCAGGGTGTTGACCAGATCGAGGAATTCCTCAGCGTAGGCAATTTGCTTGCGTAGCTTTTCGTAGCGGGTGCGCGTCTCCTCACGAATGTCGGCAAGGGTGGCCTTGGCATTACTCCGTGCCTGCTGTGCGGTATCACTTTCCTGCCCGCCATCTGAACTATGAAGAATCTCCGCAGCTTCCAGGAATTCCCGCATCTGATCCAGAGTAAACCCCAGCGGTTTCATCCGTCGCACCAGCAAAACACGACGTACATCAGCCTCACTATAAAGCCTGAACCCACCAGGGCTACGCCCCGATGGGGTAATCAGGCCGACGTTGTCATAATAACGCAAGGTGGGAATCGACAACCCCGTCTGGTCAACGACCTCGCCGATCTTGAAATTACTGTTTTGCATTGCCTGTTCTCCTTCACGGTGATGTTGCCCACGGGTTCCTGTGCCTGGGTTGGCGGTTGAGTAAAACTCCCGCTACCATGACCACCATCACCAAACCTAAAGTTACTAGAGGGTTGGATTCCTTTCGGGCGTTCGCCCAGTTACCTATCCCCTCAAAGATTGGACATCTATGACTGAAACTAGCACGGCGGCCCCCCGCCCCCTCCTGAGTCCAGACGGCGCTGATGCCCCTACCGGGATCATCGCATCCTTCCGTTACGCATTTTCTTCCCCCGCCCGTATCCGTATAGAGATTCTGGCCGGACTGGCGGTATCCCTGGCGCTGATCCCTGAGGCCATTGCCTTTTCCATCCTTGCCGGTGTTGACCCAGCCATGGGTCTGTTTTCCTCGGTAGTCATGGCCATTGCGATCGCCTTTACCGGTGGCCGCCCGGCAATGATCACCGGCGCCACCGGGGCTATTGCCCTAGTCATTGCTCCTGTGGCGCGTGGTTACGGGATGGATTATTTCATCGCCACCGTCCTGTTGGGCGGTGTCCTACAAATCGTGCTCGGCGCCCTCGGTGTGGCGAAACTTCAGCGTTTTATCCCCCGATCGGTGATGCTGGGTTTCGTCAATGCACTGGGCATTATGATTTTCACCGCCCAACTCGAACACCTCATTGATGTGCCTTGGATAGTCTACCCACTCGTCGGCTTGGGTGTGGTGATCATGATTTTCTTCCCCAAGCTCACCAGTGTGATCCCCGCCCCGCTGGTCACGATTATCGTGCTCACCGGTTTGGTCATTGCCGCCGGTTTGACTGTCCCGACGGTCTCGGACATGGGCAAGATGCCGGAGACCTTACCGTCCCTGTTTATTCCGAACGTGCCGTGGACGTTGGAGACCCTGCAGATCATCGCGCCTTATGCCCTGGCCATGGCCGTGGTCGGTCTCATGGAATCGTTGATGACCGCCAAGCTCGTCGATGACATCACCGACACTCATTCCGATAAAACTCGTGAATCCTGGGGACAGGGGGTGGCTAATATTGCCTCCGGTTTCTTCGGCGGCATGGGTGGCTGCGCGATGATCGGTCAAACCATGATCAACGTCCGCGAATCCGGGGCACGTACCCGCCTATCCACCCTGTTAGCCGGTGTGTTCCTGCTGGTCCTGGTCCTGGCACTGGGCGACATCGTTGGCATGATCCCGATGGCTGCGCTGGTGGCAATCATGATCATGGTCTCGGTCGGCACCATCGACTGGCACTCGGTGCATCCACGCACCCTTAAACTCATGCCGGTCTCTGAGACCATTGTTATGGCCGTGACGATTATTGCCACCCTAGCCACCAGCAACCTGGCCATTGGTGTGGTGTTGGGTGTGGTCACCGCGATGATCATGTTCGCCCGTCGGATGGCACATATCGCTTCCATTGAAAAGGTCTCCGAGATCGACGGCGACGGCGATGGCGAGATTGATACTCGTACCTACCGGGTGCATGGCCAGTTGTTTTGGGCATCAAGCAATGACCTGGTTTATCGCTTTGATTACACCGATTCTGCCCGTCATATCACTATTGATCTCACTGAGGCGGAGATCTGGGATGCCTCCACGGTCGCGACCTTTGACGCGATTACGCAGAAGTTCCAGGACAGAGGCAAAACCGTGTCCATTATCGGGCTCGACGGTCCCAGTCAGGACCGGCTGAACCGCCTGTCTGGCCGGCTTGGCACCGGCCACTAACATCCCCCGACTCGAGCACATCGACTTGGCGCCCCAACTTATAACCGGGGCGCCAGTTTATTGGTGCTGTTGCAAAGTTGGGGCATAGGAAGAGCATAAAAGAAGCGTAGCGGTTAACCGCTACTGAACTGCTCCCCATTAGTTGGACTGAGAAATCAGTTACCGACTAGTGGGGAGTAGTTTTCATTGAGAGCACGAAGTTCGCTGAATGAGCAGCAGCGTGAACAGCTGGTGGAGTGTTTCGAGCAAGGCATGGGCGAAACA